>CACJHA010000004.1 GCA_902593075.1 uncultured Bacteroidota bacterium | reverse complement strand
AAAATGATAAAAATTGCGATTCAAAAAAGTGGAAGATTGAATGAAGAATCTCTTAGACTCATAAAGGATTGTGGTATAAATTTTGAAATATACAGAGACCAATTAAAAGTAATTTCAAAAAATTACCCTATAGAAATTTATTTTCTTAGGAATGGAGACATTCCTAAATATTTGGACGATGGTGTAATAGATTTGGCGATTATCGGAGAAAACACTCTTTATGAAAAGGGTTTTCAATTTAAAGTATTAGAAAGACTGGGTTTTTCAAAATGTAGAGTATCCATTGCAGTCCCAAATGACTTTAAATACAAAGATAAAAGTGACTTAAATAGCATTCGGATTGCTACTTCTTATCCAAATACTTTAAAGAGATTTTTAGAAAAAGAAAAAATTAAATCTGATTTGCATATTATAAATGGATCAGTTGAAATATCACCTAGTATGGGTCTTGCAGATGCTGTATGTGACATTGTTTCTAGTGGAAGTACTTTGTTTGAAAATAATTTAGTTGAAGTTATTAAATTACTTGATTCAGAGGCAGTTTTGGTTCAATCTGGAAAAGTTAATAAAAAGATTTATGCTGAAATCAAAAATTTGACTTTCAGGATTAAATCAGTTTTACTGGCAAAAAAATTTAAATATATTTTAATGAATGCTCCTAATAAGAGTATAAATAAAATATCTAAGATTCTTCCTGTATTAAAGAGTCCCACAGTCCTTCCTCTAGCAAAAGACGGATGGAGTTCTATTCATTCAGTTATCAATTATGAAGATTTTTGGAATATAATCGATAAACTTAAAAAAGAAGGTGCAGAAGATATTTTAGTTTGTCCAATAGAAAAAATGGTACTATAATGGAAATAGTTTATAATCCACAAAAAGAAAAATGGAATGAAATATGTTCCAGGTTAGCAACATCCTATAGCGAAAATGAATTGGTTGTTAAAAAAATTTTTGAAGACGTAAAAAATAAAGGAGATGAAGCGCTTACAAAATATACTTTAAAATATGATAATGTTTTAATTAAAGATTTTTTAGTTTCTGAAGCTGAAATATCAGATTCTAAAGATAACGTGGATTCTGAATTAAAAAAGGCTATTTCGGTTGCTTACAATAATATTTATAAGTTTCATTCTGCTCAAAAATCAAAAAAAATTATAGTTGAAACTTCAAAAGGGGTAGAGTGTTGGCAAAAAAAGTATCCAATTGAAAAGGTTGGCCTCTATATACCTGGTGGAACCGCACCACTCTTTTCTACCCTTTTAATGCTTGCTATTCCTGCAAAAATTGCCGGTTGTGAAGAAATTATAGTTTGTACACCCCCCGGTGTTGACGGAAAGGTTTCAAATGTAATTTTATATACTGCATTTTTATGTGGAATTAAAAAAATTTATAAAGTAGGTGGAATTCAGTCTATTGCTGCACTTACGATTGGTACTGAGTCAATTCCAAAAGTATATAAGATCTTTGGTCCAGGTAATCAATTTATTACCTCTGCAAAGCAACATGCATTAAAGTATAATGTAAGTATCGACTTACCAGCTGGCCCAAGCGAAGTCCTAATAGTTGCAGATAAAACTTGTAACCCCTCCTTTGTAGCAATTGATTTATTAGCCCAAGCTGAACACGGAAAAGATAGTCAGTCAATTTTGGTAGCTAATGATAAAGACGTTATAAAAAGTGTGTTAAACGAGATAAATAAAATAATTTCTAAACTAAATAGAAAAAATATTTTAATTGATTCAATGAAAAATTCAAAGTTTGTAATTTTTAATAAAGATATAGATGCTGTTAACTTTATCAATTATTATGCACCAGAACATTATATGATATGTGTAGAAAAAAAACAATTTTATATTGATGGTTTAAAAAATGCAGGCTCCGTTTTTATAGGAAACTTTTCGCCTGAGACACTTGGTGATTACGCTTCAGGAACGAATCACACACTTCCAACTAATGGATTTGCCAGACAATATAGCGGAGTTAATTTAGACAGTTTTTTAAAATCAATTACTTTTCAAAAAATCACTAAAGATGGAATCAGGAATATTGGACCACATGTTGAGTTATTAGCCGCTGCAGAAGGCCTTGGTGCCCACAAGATGTCAGTTAGTTTAAGATTAAAAGAGATACAAAATGACTAAAAAATATATTTTCTCACTAGCTCGAGAAGAGATTTTAAAATTGATCCCATACAAATCTGCTAGGGACGATTTTTCAAGTGATCAAAAAAAAATGATAATGATGGATGCCAATGAAAATCCATTTGAAAATGGACTAAATAGATATCCTGATCCAATGCAGCTTAAACTTAAAAAAAGAATTGCAGAATCAAAAAAAGTTAATATAGAGCAGATTTATCTTGGAAATGGAAGTGATGATATTATAAATCAACTTATTGTCGCTTTTTGTAGACCAAATGTTGATAGTATTTTAATCTGCCCACCCACCTTCGGAATGTATGAGGTTCACGCAAATTTAAATTCAATTAAAAGTTTGAAAGTTCCACTTAACGTGAAATTTGAATTAGACGAGGATAGTATTTTTTCATCTATCAAAAAAAACACAAAGGTTATATTTATTCCCAATCCAAATAATCCGACGGGAAACTCTTTTTCTGATCTAAAAATTCAAAAGCTTATTGATAATTTTGGTGGGATCGTTGTAATAGACGAGGCTTATTCTGAATTTTATGAAGGAGATTCATTTGTGCCCATGATTTCTAAGCATAAAAATCTAGTGGTTGTGCAAACATTTTCTAAAGGTCAGGGTCTAGCAGGAGCAAGGCTAGGCATGTGTTTTGCCAATAAATATATTGTAGAAATTTTAAATAAAATTAAAGCCCCTTATAACATAAATTCATTAACCATAGATGCGGCTCTTAAAAAACTTGATGAACAAGGTGGTGTTTATCAGCAGGTTAGTGAAATAATTCAAGAAAAACACCGTTTATTGAATGAAATTAAAAATGTAAAATTTATAAAGAAAATCTATAAATCCGATGCCAATTTCTTTATGATAAAGGTTGATAATGGGAACAAAAGATACAAACAATTATTAGAGTTAGGAATAGTTGTGAGAAACACTTCAAAATATTACAATTGTGAAAACACTTTGAGAATAACTGTTGGAAAAAAAGATGAAAACAATGCCTTAATATCAGTGCTTTCTAAAATGGATCTTAAATGAAAAAAATACTTTTTATTGATAGAGATGGGACACTAATTAATGAGCCAAAAGATTTTCAAGTTGATTCATTTGAAAAACTTAGTTTTAAAAAAAGTGTTTTAAAATATTTGTCAAAAATTTCAGAAGAGTTAGATTTTGACTTAGTTATGGTTACAAATCAAGATGGATTAGGAACAAAGTCTTTTCCTGAGAAAGAATTTTGGCCAGTACAAAATTTTATAATAAAGACACTTGAAAACGAGGGAATATATTTCAAGGAAATATTAATTGACAGGACCTTCCCTGATGAAAATGCAAATACAAGAAAGCCAAATACAGGTTTAATCGAAAAATATTTAGTAGACAAAAATATTAATATCAATGAATCATTTGTTATAGGCGACAGGATAACAGATTTAGAATTTGCACAAAATATTGGATGTAAAGGAATATTAATTAATGATTTAAAAACTACAGATCATTTAAAATCAGGCACCAACATAGATGAAAATTCAATGTTTTCTTTTCAAGACTGGAAAAGTATTTATAATTTTTTAAAATTAGAGTTTCGAACTATCAGTTTTACAAGAAAAACTAACGAAACAAACATTAAAATTTCATTGAATCTTGATGGAACAGGGAATAGTTCAATTGATACTGGAATAAAGTTTTTTGATCATATGCTTGACCAATTGTGTAAACATTCTGGAATTGATATTAACTTGTCAGTTAAAGGTGATTTAGATGTTGATGAGCACCACACAATTGAAGATACAGCAATAGCACTAGGCAAAGGATTTAAGAAGGTTTTAAAAGATAAAATAGGTATTGAAAGATATGGTTTTTGTTTACCAATGGATGATTCTTTAGCTACTGTTAGCCTAGATTTTGGAGGAAGAAGTTGGTTAGTTTGGGATGTTTCTTTTAAGAGAGAGATGATAGGTAAAATGCCAACGGAAATGTTTATTCATTTTTTTAAATCTTTTTCGGACGAATCAAAATCAAATTTGAATATCAAGGCGGTCGGAGATAATGAGCATCATAAAATTGAGTCAATTTTTAAGGCTTTTGCAAAGGCCATTAAAATGGCTGTAAAACGGGATCCTGATAAAATGGTTTTGCCAACTACAAAAGGTATATTATAATGAAGGTGTCTATCGTTGATTATGGAGCAGGTAATGTTCAGAGTCTTGAGTTTGCTTTAAACAGGCTAGGCGTGAGGGGAATTTTGACTGCGGAAAAAGAAATAATTATGAATAGTGATAAGGTAATATTTCCAGGAGTAGGGGAGGCTTCAACAGCAATGGAAAAACTAAAATCAACTGGATTAGATAAAGTTATTCCAAATTTGAAACAACCTTTTTTAGGAATATGCTTAGGCATGCAACTTCTTTGTAATAATTCGGAAGAGGGAAATACTCAGGGACTTAATATTTTTTCATGTGATGTAAGAAAATTTACGAATAAACTTAAAGTACCGCAAATGGGTTGGAATATCATAAAAAACTTAAAAGGTCCTTTGTATGAAAAAATTGAAAATTCATATGTGTATCTTGTACACAGTTATTATGTGCCTGTTATCAAATCTACTATATCAGTTACCGACTATGGTTTAGAATATAGTTCTGCAATTCAAAAAGATAATTTCTTTGGAGTACAATTTCATCCTGAAAAAAGTAGTAAGGTGGGAAGCAGTATTTTAAAAAATTTTTTAAACCTATGAAAATTATCCCTGCAATTGATATTCTAGACGGAAAATGTGTTCGTTTAAGTAAAGGTAATTACGATACATCAAAAATTTACAACAAAAACCCTGTAGATGTTGCATTAGAGTTTCAAGACAATGGAGTTGAATACCTTCATATTGTAGATTTAGATGGCGCTAGATCAAATAAAATTCAAAATTTTAAAATCATTGAGAAAATTGTTAGAAAAACAAATCTTGACATTCAGTTGGGGGGTGGAATAAAGTCGGATTATCAGATAAAAATTGCCTTTGACTCGGGGGTAAATAAAGTTATTGCAGGAAGTGTTGCAGTAAAAAAACCCGAAAAGTTTATTAAATGGATTGAATATTATGGATTTGATAAAATAATTTTGGGAGTGGATTATTTCAAATTCAAAGTGCATACGAATGGTTGGCTAAACGAAGAAAATATCTCACCTATGACTTTAATAAAATCTTTTCTTAAATACAATCTCAAATATGTTATTTGTACAGATATAGAAAAAGATGGCATGCTCTCTGGTCCATCATTTTCTATGTATGAGAATATTTTGTCTAAAACGAAAATTAAATTGATTTCTTCGGGAGGAATCAAAGGAATTGATGACCTTGAAAAATTGTTAAAAATTGGATGCGACGGGGCTATTGTAGGTAAAGCAATTTATGAAAACTTAATTTCAATGGATCATATTAAAAAATTTAATTTAAAATGGAATTGAATGAAAAGTTGATTATCGAAATTAAAAAAAATTCTATTTATCGCTTAGAAGAAAATTTAAGAATGGTTCTTATTTGTATTGATAAGATAACTGAGAAAGATTTATGGAATAAACCATCAAAAAAAGGGGTTGCTCTTGGGAATCAAATTATTCATGTTGTTGGAAATATGACACAATATTTAATATCGTCACTGGGAGAAAAAAAATTTAATAGAGAAAGAGATAATGAATTTAAAATAGATAAAAGAATGACTAAATCATCTCTAATAAACATGTTATCGAATACAATTCAGGAATCAAAAAAAACAATTACTAAGTTGTCAGTGGAAAATCTGTTAAAAACAAGAAAAGTACAAGTATATACACTTTCTGGTATAGGTTGTTTAATACATGCTGTTGAGCATTTTTCTTATCATACTGGCCAAATTGCACTTTTGACTAAAAATATTACAAATAATGATTTGGGCTTCTATGATGGAATTGATTTAAATTAATTTATGTTAGCAAAAAGAATTATACCCTGTTTAGACATAAAAGATGGTAGGACTGTAAAAGGTGTTAACTTTTTCAATCTAAAAGATGCTGGTGACCCAATTGAACTAGCTGTAAATTATTCACAAAACAATGCTGATGAACTTGTTTTTTTAGATATTTCAGCAACTGAACAAAAAAGAAAAACTCTGCATGAACTTGTCTATGAGATTGCCAAATCTATTGATATTCCTTTTACAGTGGGTGGAGGAATTAAGTCTATAAAAGATGTAGAAAAATTATTAAAAAATGGAGCAGATAAAATATCAATAAATTCTTATGCAGTCAAAAATCCTAATGTGATTAATGAATTATCCAAACAGTTTGGAAATCAATGTATAGTAGTTGCAGTTGATGCAAAATTAGTTGATAATGAGTGGAAAATTCATTTGGTTGGTGGTAAGGTGGCTACCAAACTAAATCTCTTTGAATGGGTATCAGAGGTTGAGGATAGAGGAGCGGGTGAAATTTTGTTTACCTCTATGGATCATGATGGTACAAAATCAGGTTTTGCAATTAGTGCATTAAATAAAATTAGCTCATCAATTAATATACCTCTAATAGCCTCGGGTGGTGCTGGAGAAATTAAACATTTTGTCGATGTTTTTAAAGACGCAAATGTAGATGCAGCACTGGCTGCAAGTGTTTTTCATTATGGACATATTTCAATTAATAAATTGAAAAATAAATTAATTAAAAATGGAATTATTGTTAGATAAAATTTAAAAAATGATTGATATAGAATTTTTAAAGACTAGAAGTGAATTAATCCCAGCAATTATACAAGACAACCTTACAAAAAAGGTTCTTATGTTAGGATATATGAATCACGATTCATTAGACAGAACGATTAAAACAAAAAAAGTAACTTTTTTTTCAAGATCAAGAAATTCAATTTGGGTAAAAGGTGAAACAAGTGGAAATTTTCTGAATTTGGTAGATATTAGCCTTGATTGTGATAAAGATACTTTACTTATAAAAGTATTACCAGAGGGCCCAGTATGCCACGAAGGATTTGATACATGTTGGTCTGAGGATAATAAATCTTCGTATGGATTTTTATCAATTTTAGAAAATATAATTGATGAAAGAAAATTATCAAAAAGTAATAAAAGTTATGTTTCAAAACTGTTTAGTGAAGGCCAAAACAGGATTATTCAAAAGGTTGGGGAGGAAGCAGTTGAGCTTCTTATTGAGTCTAAGGATAATAATAAACAGAAATTTATAGAAGAATCTGCTGATTTATTATTCCATTTTTTGATCCTTTTAAATAAAAAAAATATAAAATTAGATGAAATAGTAAATGAACTGCGATTAAGGAGCAAATGAAATGATTGACAGTAAGGTATTTAAATTTTTAAATGATATAAAGTCTAATAATAATAGGGAATGGTTTAATACTAATAAACAAAGATATAAGTGGAGTTTGGAACAAATAAAAAAATCCATAGTTAAACTTGTCGAATTAATGAATTCACATGATAAGATTGAGAATTATAAAATTTTTAGGATTTACAGAGATGTTAGATTCTCTAAAAATAAAACTCCATATAAAAACAATTTTGGGATTAGTTTAGTAAGAGAGAAGCCAAAGTTAAGAGGAGGTTATTACTTTCATATAGAACCCAGTAACTCATTTAGTGCAGTAGGCTTCTGGCAACCAGAAAAAGATGATTTATTCAGAATAAGAAAAGAAATAGATTTAGATGGAAAAGAATTTAGTGATGTCATTTCAAGCAAATTAATAACAAAAAAATGGGGAAATTTGATTGGAGATTCGTTAAAATCAAATCCAAGAGGATTTTCCAAAGATCATAAGTATATATCGCTTCTTAGAAGAAAGTCCTTTTTATTTAAAAAAAACTATACTGATGAAGAAGTTGTATCAAAAGACTTTATTGATAAACTAAATCAAGATTTTCTTGTCACAAGAATTTTTTTAGATTACATGTCAAATGTCTTGACAACTGATCTTAATGGTATTTCTTTAATAAAGTAATATAATTAATATTATGTCAAATAGGATATGTATATGTTAATAGACGTATCATAACACAATACCACAACTCTATTTATTATCTTTATTAAAAAAAAAACAGTTATGCTTAAAAAAGCTTTATTAATAATTTCAGCACTATTAATTATTATTGGATCATACTCATACTATTCTGTTTACATAAACCCAAAAAGTCCAAAAGATACTTTGAGTTTTACAAAAAACGATTTAACAATTAATGTTGATTATAGTAGACCATATAAACGAGATAGATTAATTTTTGGAAGTGAAAAAGATAACGCTCTTGTCCCCTTTGATCAATATTGGAGACTTGGTGCTAACGCCGCCACAACATTTATGATTAGTAAAGACGTAGTTTTTGGAGGAAATAAATTATCTAAAGGGAAATATCGAATGTATGCTATACCTGGTAATGATTCTTGGGTAATTGCTTTAAACTCTGAGTTTGATAAGTTTGGATATTATGAACCTGATTATGAAAAAGATATTTTAAGAGTAAATATTCCCTCAATCAAATTATTAAGTTCAATAGATCAATTGACCATAGATGTTGTTGAAGATGAAGACTTTGTTGGGTTAAGAATTAGATGGGACAAAACATCCGTCACTATTCCTATTGAATAATGCGCTTTTTTTCTATTAAGAATTTTTTCAAAATATTTCTTTTTGTTTCAATTCTTGGCTCCTTATGTTATTTTATAATTGTAAGGTTACACTATACATATGATATTATCTCATTTGAGGACTATAACCCAAAATCGACACTTGTTGTTTCCTCCAATGAAATAAAAAGATCAAAATATCCCTTTATTGATATTCATAACCATCAGTTTGATATGCCTGTAAAAGACTTATCTGATTTAGTTTCTGAGATGGATAGTCTTAATATGGCTTTTATGGTTAACCTTAGTGGTTTTAGAGGTCAATATCTTAAGATGTGTTTGGATAACATAAAAAAAAATGCACCTGAGAGATTAGGTGTTTTTGTTAATTTAAATTGGGAAAATATTGATTCAGATACATTTCTTGAAAATAATATTAAAATTTTACGTGATGCAAAAAAAGATGGTGCTATTGGCTTAAAAGTATATAAGTCACTTGGTCTTACAGACAAAGATTCAAATGGTAACAGAATTGCTGTCAATGATCCAAGAATAGATCCAATTTGGGAAGAATGTGGAAAATTAGGTTTTCCGGTGTTAATACACTCTGCCGACCCTGCTTCGTTTTGGAAACCAAAAGACAAGAATAATGAGCGTTGGCTTGAATTAAAGCAAAAACCGAATCGTTATAGAAATCCTGACCTTTTCCCCTCTTTTGAATCGATTATAGCAGAGCAACATAATGTTTTCGAAAAACATCCAAAGACTACATTTATAAACGCTCACCTTGGTTGGATGGGAAATGATTTAGATCGACTTTCTTTACATTTAGATAAATATCCAAATGTTGTAACTGAAATTGGAGCAGTATTAGCTGAGTTAGGTAGACAGCCAAAAAGAGCAAGAAAATTTTTTATAGATCATCAAGACAAAATACTTTTCGGAAAAGATGCTTATAACCAGCAAGAGTATTACACTTATTTTCGTGTATTAGAGACCGAAGATGAATATTTTGATTATTATAGAAAAAGACACGCTTTTTGGAAAATGTATGGTCTAGGTCTACCAGATTCCATACTAAAAAAGGTGTATTATAAAAATGCTTTACGTATTTTGCCAAGTATAAATAAATCACTTTTTAAATCATGATAATAGTAAATACTCCACAAATACCTAATAAAAAAATAAGAGAGGTTCACGGAATAGCTCGTGGTAGCACTGTAAGGGCAAGAAATGTTGGTCGTGATATTTTTGCTAGTTTAAAAAATATTGTTGGTGGAGAAATATCAGAATACACGCGTTTACAGGCAGAGTCAAGAGAACAGGCCTTACAAAGAATGGAAGATGATGCAAAAAAAATGGGTGCTAATGCTATTATTAATGTTCGATTAACAACTTCAATGGTGATGCAAGGTTGTTCTGAGATTTTAGCTTATGGAACTGCGGTAACCGTAGATTAAGTTGCCCAAACCTTTCCTCCATATTTGTCAATATCAATACAACCTTCATATTTCCCAGGTATTTTATCGTAATTGGCTGCCATGGTTGCTCCTACTTCAGAATTAAAATAACCCAAAACTGTCATGTTTTTCATTAAAATAAAAAAGGGATTAAATTCATTATTTCTTGCCATTTTTGATACAAATTCTATTTTTTCCTTATCATTCCTTTTTAAGAAACTTTTAGATCTTAAATAATCAATTCCTGAGTCAATAATATGTATTTCACTTTTTGAGAGAAAAGCTTCAACCATTTCGTCTACAAACCTATGAACCAATGCTTTACTTGCTGACGGCGTATCAGTTTCAGGTATTATTATATCTATCCATTCAATTATATAATTGAGATTTGATTTAGAGATAGCTTTAGGAATCCATTTGTTTGTATTATCTATATTACAGCCACTTAAAACTCCACTTACTAGAGTTGGTGAAATTAGACCTAACCCAAAATATGAAATTGTATTTTTTAAAGCCTTTCTCCTGCTTACTAATTTCATAAGTTTCTCTTTTTAAGTTCTTTAACTGCGTAATCACAGGCCCTTGCAGTAAGTGCCATATAGGTCAGAGAAGGGTTTCCCCATCCATTAGAATTCATACATGACCCATCTGTCACAAAAACATTTGGAATATCATGCATCTGATTCCATTTATTTAATACTGATTCCTTTGGATTATTTCCCATTCTTGCTGTACCCATCTCGTGTATAGATAATCCAGGTTCACTTGGATTGTCATAAGTATTTATATCTTTAAAACCTGAAATATCGAGCATTTCAGCACTTGAAGAGGCCATTTCTTTTCTCATCTCCTTTTCATTTTCACCAAATTCCATATCAACAACTAATTTCGGAATTCCCCATCTATCAATATTATCATAATCTAGTTCTACTTTATTTTCAAATTTTGGTAAACATTCACCAAATGCTAAAAAAGTAAAGTACCAATCACCTGGCTTAGTTATTGAATCTTTGTATTTTTTTCCAAACTCAAGACTGTTCATGCCTCTATCCCATCCATCTCTTCCCCCCCATCCATAGGTACTGAAACCTCTTAAATAATCCTTTCTTTCTGTCTTTTTATCTAAATTTTGAAATCTGGGTACCAATACATCTACCGGTCTTCTTCCTCTGTAATATTTATTTTCATATCCTTTATAGCGTCCATAAGCTCCAACTTGAAAATGATTATCCATTAAATTGTGTCCAAGTTGACCACTTGTATTTCCTAGTCCGTCAACAAAAGAGTTCTTTACCGAATTAAGAAGAATACTTGTGCTCCCAAGGGTTGATGCACATAGAAATACGATTTTTGATTTAAATTCTATTGTCTCTTTAGTTATTTCATCAACAACTCTAACTCCTGTTGCTTTCTTAGTGTTTTTGTCAAAAAGGATTGTGTGGACAATAGAATTTGGTCTTAAGGTCATATTGTTTGTTTTTTGAGCTGCTGGCAAGGTTACTGAATTGCTGCTGAAATAAGCACCATACGGACATCCTCTCACACATAAGTTTCTTGCCATGCATTTTCCCCTTCCACCATGGGGCTTAGTTAAATTAGTTGTCCTACCAATTGTTAGAGCTCTATCACTGTAATGATTGGCAATTTTCGATTTTATGTGTTTCTCGATGCAATTCATGCTCCATGGAGGTAGAAATTTTCCATTGGGTATTTGAGGTAAATTATCTTTATTTCCGCTTACACCTATAAAGTTCTCGACATGATCATACCATTTTTTTATATCCTTGTACCTAATGGGCCAATCAAGCCCTACTCCATCTTTTGCATTTGACTCAAATTCTACATCCCCTCTTCTATAAGCCCATCTCCCCCACATTAAAGATCTACCTCCAACTTGATAACCTCTTGTCCATAGAAATGGTTTTTTTTGAGTATAATCGTGAACGTTATCTTTTACAAAAAAATGTTTTGTCGATTGTTTAACCGCATAGGATGTTTTACTTTGAACATAATAAATATCCTTTTTTTCTTTGGGAGTAAGTTCGTCGGCATATGGAAGTTCCCAGGGATTAAGATTCATTGTAGGATAATCCTTTAAATGTTCGACCATTCTCCCCCTATCTAAAACAAGGGTTTTAAGGCCTTTTTCACACAACTCCTTTGCTGCCCACCCACCACTAATTCCTGTTCCTACAACTATAGCGTCATATGATTGATCTTCTTTTTTTATATTAATGCTCATATACTTGAAAAGGACTTATAATTTAAAAATAAATAATTCTGTAATAATTTTTTAGAGATATCTATAATTAAAGTGTAATTTTCAATTATGAAAATTATTATCCTGCTTATTGGATTTATTGCCTTAATCTTTGTGGGTATTAGCCAATACGATAAAATTAAAAAAGAAAAATTTGAAAAACGAGATAACTAGTTTTTCTCGCAATAAACAATATAATATCGATTATAAAAGTATCTCAAGATTGGTCTTATTCCAATTTTAAATGGATCTGGAGATTTCCAAAGTTGATAATCCATGATTTTCCAGTTTGTCTTTCGTAGTAAAAAGTTGAACTGTTTTATTTCAAACTCATGATAATGCTTATCAAAATCATCTTTTTCGTTCCAATATGCACTCGCAAACCACAACTTAAGTGGTACAGAGGCTATTAATTTGTCTGATTTTATGTTTTTTAAAATATTATATGGAGAAAGCATATGTTCAAAAATTTCAAAGGCAGTTATGCAGTCATATTTTTTATTACAATATTTTAAATACTCATCATCTAAATTTTCACCCCTAGTATTTGTTATGTTATAACCAAGAGATGAAATTTTTCCAGAAAGTTCATTTTTAGACCCTAAATCAAGAATTAGGTCATTTTTATTAAGATGTTTCTTTAAAAAAGAAATTGTTTTAAGGTGTCTTTTTTTATGTGTAAATGAAGTGCTCATTTTTGTCTGTATGATCCCATAAAAACGTTCACTGAAGAATCTATAGGGTTACCAGTGGTTCTTCTAAAACTAACTATTTGTCCCGTGTGATATATAGCGTCAGCTATGGGGCCATTTAAAAGATTCCATATTGGAAAACTTTTGATTTTTCCTCCCCTATTAAACTTAATTTTCATTTGATCTAACTCCTCACTATTTAAGTTTGAAAAATTTTTACTTGCTTTTTCAAGAAATTGCAATGTTTCATTTCTTATGCTTTCGTAATCACTTGGTATATCTAAATCTGGTCTTTCATTTATTTTGGATAAAGTCGTATTGTATACTGTTTTGGATAGAGTAAAAATATGGACCATGGTTTCTTTTGTTGAATAAGCATCTTTTGATGGTCTATATATTAAATCATTTTCTTTTAATTTTTCTGTTGCCCAGTAATACCTATACCCTAGCCCATTAATCATTCTAGAAATAATATTTCCATTATTTATTTCAGTTGGATACTTGGATATGTCTTTAAAATATTCGCTGGTTTGTGACATTATATTTAAATGATATAATCCTAAAAGTATAAAAAAAACAGCTCTCATATATGATTTAAAAATACTAATGAATATGTTAAATTAGCTATTAAATGAAAAAGAAGTTAAATAGTCTTTCCGATTTATCAACTATAAAATTTGATAATTTATCGCCTGACAAAGAGGACATTATTGATCCAATTGAAGAGGAATATGAAAAGCTACATTTTGAATTACATTTTAGCAAAAAAGGAAGATCTGGTAAAATAGTTACTCTTGTTAAAGGGATAGATATAGATAAAGATACTTTGGAATATATTTCTAAAAAGCTAAAACGTAAACTGAGCGTTGGAGGAAGTATTAAAGATGGGGAAATAATTATTCAGGGAAATAATAGAGATAAAATAGAAGAGATTTTATTGAAAATGGGACACTCCGTGAAAAAAATTGGAGGATAACCTATATTTGCTCACTCCATGGTGGCATGGTTGGTACAATAACAGTCAATTAGGAACAAAATCGAACCTTTAGGTTTTAAGAAATACCCTTCTTATAAAAATAAAAATTATTATTAAAACTGAGTATCCAATAAAAAATGGAATAATAAAAGCTTGTAGTTTTAAAACAAGCATAAGTGCCATAATAAATAATTGAAAACCAAGACCGTAAATTGATACTAGCGTCATAAACCATTTCGGGAATGGTTTACTTTTTACAGCATTTTGATCCATAAAATAAATCGTCTTATCAAAAGGAATATAAAGTAAGCAGTAGATATTGTAAAAAAAATTAACCGCTAATTGACTCTCTCCATTTAATGCATTAGGAGTAGTATTTTCGAAAATCCGACTAGTTGAATCACCTTTTACTGAATTTCTTAATATAACATAGTAGTAATTGTAAAGCGTTCCTTGAAGTTGAATTGCTAAAAAAGAAATTATCATATAAATAATTGAAATATCAGTTATATACCAAAGGGAAAGCAAAAAACAAAAATTAAGTATTAGATCTGATATTGAGTCGTAATAACGGCCAACATAAGACGGTTTTTTTTTAAGACGTGCTAATTCTCCATCTGCAGCATCTAAAATTGATTTTAAGAGTAACAAAAAAGCTGAGGTAATGAGATATCCTTTTAGCAATAACCCTATAGCTATAAATCCAGTAATTAGAAACATGGTAGTTACATGAATAGGCGTTAAAGAAGTATCTTTAAGCTTAATGGCTATAAAGTGTCCAAGAGAACGACCGTAATCAGATAAATCTAAAAATTGATGCTTTTCAGGTAATTTTGACATCTTTAAAATATAGGGAGAGATTGTTTATGAAAAGTGATCTTTATAGTTATTTAATTAAATTATTCTCACTTTTATAAAGGTAATTAAAGATTTTAATTAGGAAAGAATTATTAATTGAACATTAAAAAAAACCCTCTAAAAAGAGGGCTTTATCAAAATTTATATTAATCAAAAAGTACATATCCAGGAGGTGTCGCACCTGCTAATCTTTGATTTGCAATAGCTTTTGATTTATGATGCGCCTGATGCTCGTATACCTTAAAAATAGCTCTTGCTCTTGTAAGTTTAAACTTTCCAAAATATTCAATCATTTCAGAGTTTTTAGATGTATCAAACTCACCTAAACTTTTAATAACCCAATCATAGCATTCAGTAACTGCCTGAGACATCTCTGCCTTTGTTTTTATTGACTCCGCATCAAATTTAGGTGCCTCAACACCCAAAGCATTGGACATCATACCATAGTTTCCACCTACCATATGCTTAATATCAAAAGCAAAACTTCTTACCTCGGGAGTAGCTTTAAAATCTAACTTGTCCTCTGGCATAGCCTCAATAACTGCTAAAGTGTGATTTTTTGATCTTTCCCAGTCAGTTATATGATACTCAATTTGAGCTGCCGCCTGTGATTTAATATTTTGTTCTTTAGCTTTTGGTGCTTCACAGGAATAAACTGCTAATGAAACAACAAATAGTAAAATTATTTTTTTCATATTATTATAAGTATTTATAGTTATACTACAAATTTAGGAATTGACAATTAACTATTGCAAATTCTAATTGTTAAGATAAAGTCAATTATTCTACCATATAATTTTCTCAATACCTTTTTCTTCCAAATATTGATTGCTTTGGCTAAAATGCTTATTTCCAAACCATCCTCCCCTATTTGCACTAAGAGGAGATGGATGTCCAGATTTTAAAATCAAATGCTTTTTTTCATCAATTAATTTTGCCTTTTCTTTGGCATAGTTTCCCCAAAGGAGAAAAACAATATTGTTTTTTTTTCTCGATATAGTATTTATTGCAATGTCTGTAAATTTTTGCCAACCAATGTTTTTATGACTCCCAGCCGAGTTAGCTTTTACAGTTAAAACAGAATTAAGAAGAAAAACACCTTGTTTAGACCATCTTGTAAGGTCTCCACCACTAGGATAAGGAATTTTTAGATCTGTTTCTATTTCCTTAAATATATTTACAAGCGAAGGTGGATGTTGAATGTCATTTTTTACCGAAAAACAAAGTCCATTTGCCTGTCCTATTCCATGGTAAGGGTCCTGGCCTATTACAACTACTTTTATTTTATCGAATGGACAATCATCAAAAGCTTTAAAAATCAATTTACCGGGAGGGTAACAAATATTATTTGAATATTCATGCTTAACATTATCAACAAGAGCATGAAAAAATGGATCTCCAAAAACTGATTTAAGCTCCTTTTCCCAACTCTTATGTATGCTTACCTTCATATTTTGAGTAATTTTGTCAACTAATTTATGAAATTTAAGTTTTGAATATTCCTAATAAAACATTAGTAGATCTAGAATTTCAGACACTATTGGAACAGATTTCGTCTTTCGCAGTTACATCAATTGGTAAAGATGAAATACTTAGCATATCACCAATAAATGAAAAAGATGAGATAGAGTATCAATTAGATATTGTTTCGGAATATACCTCTTCGTTTGATAATGAAAATAAGATTCCTAATCATTATTTCGATGAATTTTTAAAAGAAATCAGGCTTCTTAAAATAGAAAATAGTACAATAGAAGTAGAAGGCTTTAGAAAAATATCTAACACAAATTATACTGTAAATAAACTAATTAAGTTTTTTAAAAAATTTAAGCGCTATTACCCTGCTCTTCGAAGTATGTCTAGCCATATTGAATTTGACGAAAAACCTAAAAAGAAAATTTCATCAGTAATAGATAATTATGGAAATATACATAACAATGCCTCTGACAAATTATTTTCGGTGCGCAAAGAAATTGGTATTGTAAAATCAAAAATCGGTAAGACATTTCAAGATGCACTTAAATATTATAACTCTACCGATTACCTTGATGATATTAAAGAGAGTTTTGTTGATAATCGCAGAGTATTAGCGGTAAAATCATCACATAGAAGAAAAGTGACTGGAACAATAATAGGAAGCTCAAAGACAGGAAGTATTGTATACGTTGCTCCAGAGGAAACAATGAAATATTCTCTTGAATTAAATAATTTGGAATTTGAAGAAAAAGAGGAAATTAAAAGAATTTTAAAAGAATTAACAGATTTTTTTAGACCCTTTTGTAATGTTTTTGAGGATTATATAAAATATCTAACATCACTAGATTCAGTTTATTCAAGGGCAAAACATGCTTTTTCTATTAATGCAGTAAAACCAAATATTTCAGAAAAAAGAGAAATTCAGCTCTATGGCGCCTACCATCCACTTCTTTTAAAACATAATCAAGATAATAACTTAAGCACATTTCCACAAGATATTTTAATCAAGGATGAGATGAGGATTCTTGTAATATCAGGTCCAAACGCAGGAGGAAAAAGTATTACTTTAAAAACGATGGGGCTGCTACAAATAATGTTTCAAAGTGGAATTTTAATTCCAACACATCCTAAATCCAAAATTTTCATTTTTGATCAAATTTTAACTGACATTGGAGATAACCAATCCATAGAAAATCAGCTGAGTACTTATTCTTATAGGTTAAAAAACATGAAATATTTTCTAGAAAATTGTAATAAAAACACCCTTTTTCTAATTGATGAATTTGGAACTGGTTCAGACCCTGAACTTGGTGGTGCCTTAGCTGAAGTATTTTTGAAAGAATTTTATGATTCTGGAGCTTTTGGAATCATAACAACTCACTACTCTAACTTGAAAGTGATGGCTAGCGAATTAGATTTTATGGATAATGCTAATATGCAATTCGATTCTGAAACATTTGAACCTTTATTTAGGCTTATAACCGGGGAAGCAGGAAGTTCTTATACTTTTGAAGTAGCGAGTAAAAATGGTATTGAAAATTTTTTAATTGATAAAGCGAAAGAAAAGGTTGATTTAGATAAGGTTCGTTTTGAGGGAGTAATTTCCAAATTGCAAAAAGAAAGAATAAAAAACAGTGAAGAGTTAAGTGAACTTAAAAGACTACAAACTGGTGCTAGGATAAAAAATGATCAGAATGAAGTTTTAAATGAAAAACTAACCAACAAGCTTTCAAAATATAATCTTCTTTATGAACATGAAAAAAAGACAATAAATATTGGGAATAAATTTAGCACTCTTGTGGATAGCTATCATAAACATGGAAAGAAAAGAAGACTAATATCGGAGATGTTCAACATAATTGAAATTGAAAAAAAGAAAAAAGAGAAGAAAAAATCTAGTGATAAAAAAGTAACCGCAAAAGAGATTTTGAAGATTAAAGATGAATCTAAAAGGGATATTTTAAAAATCAAAAAGAAGAAAAAATTAAAGAAAAAAATTGAAATTAAATTTTCTGTTGGTGACACGGTAAAAATACCAACAGGTAAATCGCAAGGTATAATTGATTCGATTAAAAAGGATAAAGCAATTGTAAATTATGGTAATTTTAAAACTCAAATTAGTTTAAGTGAAATTGAATTAGTAAAATCTAAATGAAACCCTTAATCATCTTTTTTGACGGACCATGTGTGTTTTGTAATTTTTGGATACTTACGCTTTGCCGATGGGATAAAAATGATAAATTAAGATTCTCATCCTTAGATAGCGATTTAGCGATAAATTTTGCTTCCAAGCGGGATATAAATATTTCAAATAAGGATACGGTCATCGTATGGGATCAATTAGATGGAATTTATACAGAGTCAAGAGCATTTTTTAAAATAATTAAAACACTTGGTGGATTGTTCAATCTAATTTTAATTTTTTCAATTATACCTAAGTTTTTAACAGACGGAATATATAGGTTTATAGCAAGGAATCGTTATAAATGGTTTGGGAGTTATGATACTTGCCCTACTCCGGATCCATCTTTTAAGCACAAGTACTTAGATTGATTAAAAAACTACTTATTTCCGAGTGATTTATTTACTATTGTGGAAACAGCCGCATCTCCAGTAACATTAACTATAGTTCTGCACATATCAAGTGGTCGATCTACCGCAAATATTAAAGCAAGTCCTGCTTCAGGAATTCCTGCTTGAGCCAACACAATTACTAGCATTACAATACCTGCACTAGGAACTGCTGCAGTGCCAATTGAAGCCAAAGTTGCCGTTAAAATTATTCCAAGTTGGGATGACAAATCTAAATCTAACCCAAAAGCCTGAGCGATAAATACTGCTGCTACTCCTTGGTAAAGACTTGTTCCATCCATATTTATGGTCGCTCCAATAGGTAAAACAAAGCTGCTTACCTCTTTGTTAATACCAAGATTTTTTTCAACACATTCCATAGTTACAGGAAGAGTTGCCGCACTTGAACTTGTTGAAAATGCAAGTAGTTGAGCAGGTGCAATTCCTTTAAAAAACTGACCAGGAGGTTTGCCAGTAAGTAATTTTACAATTATAGCATAAACCAAAATCATTAAAGTTAAACCTACTAAAAGAGTTATCGAATAAAGACCTAGAGCTGCAAATAATTCTAGACTTGGAGCTTCTACTACGAGTGTTGCAAGCAATGCAAACACACCGTATGGTGCAGAGAGCATAATAAGATCAATTAATTTTAAAATTATAGTATTTAGAGAGTCGATAAATTCTTTTACTGGTAAAACTTTTTTTTCAGGTAGAAGAATCATTCCGATTCCAAAAAAAAGGGCAAAGAAAATAACCTGGAGCATATTTTTATTGCTAGTGAAAGATTTAAAAACATTATCCGGTACAATATCTTCTAAGGCTTGAAGAGGGCCAGCAGATTTTTGTTTGTTTGCCGCTTCTCTTTTTTCTTCGGTATTACTAGAATAAGCTTCAATTAATTCCTGTCTTGTTTCATTGGAAATTGAGTTTCCGGGTTTAATTAGATTAACTAGCACAAGGCCTATGATTACAGCAATAACAGTAGTAAACATATATGTGATAATAGTTCTGCCACCCATTTTTGATAGCTTAGATATATCTTTTAAATCCGAAACGCCTTTGATAAGAGAAGCTAGAATTAAAGGTATAGCAATTAATTTTAAGAGGTTTATAAATATTGTTCCAAAAGGTTTTATGAAGTTGCTGATAAAAATTTTGCCAGTAGGAAAAAAGCTTAACCCAAGGCCAAAGAATATACCCAGAAACATGCCAATTATAATTTTCCAATGCAGCGGTAAATTTTTCATATCATTAAATTACAAAACATTTATTTAGAAAAACACTCAGGATAAAAAGGTTTTGCCTTTTAAATTCTGTGGCATTTATAATCATATCCTTTTTTTGATATCTTTTTTGTCTTTTGGTTTACTTTAAAGTTTTTAAGGATTTTTTTGGAGCTATTTACACCTAAAATATTTTTTAAAATCGCATTTGAACTTTCTAAATCAGATTTAAGCGGCATTCTTGAATCATGCAAAAATCTTAAGGATTCTTTATCTAATTCTGAAAAACCTTCGTTAATATTTTCAGTGAATAATGGATGCATTATGCTTGTCTCATCTGGTGTATGTTTAAGGCCCAAAACATGTCCCAATTCGTGCCTTATAGTCCATTTAATGGCTTTAATCCATGTCATTTCTGGTTTATTTAAAAAAACTCTCCCTTCGTTTATATAACCTTCTGCATCCGCATTCCAACTAGCATATCCCCAAAAATCTTCTAGTTCAATTCCATTATTCTCGTACTCAGGATAAATGTTTAAAAATTCTTCAGCAGTAGAATTAACCATATGAACTCCATAATTATCTGTTACTTTTTCACAGCTAAATTGGTTGTCATTAGATAAAATAGTGTTAAGTTCTTCAATAAAAACATCCAATTCCTTTTCAATTTCTGAGGATGCACCCTGTATAGATATTTTCATTGCTTTCCATTTTAAGGTATGCATTGGACCATTTTCACCATCACCAATTACAATTTCACTGAAGCGTTTTATAAGATTCAGTTTATTTAAAAATTTTGGAAATATCGTAATATCAGATTCAATATTAATAGTAAGGGGATTTTCTCTTGATCCATTTGACCATTCTGTAAAATAAAAACCCTCATCAGGAACTGCTTCTACAATAACTCTACTACCAGTCTCAAAAAAACCATTATTTGGATTATCATAACTAACTGTGCCTCCCTCAGAAGCCAATATACTCAGTTGATAGGTAACCAAGTTTACATCACTCTCCTCCTCGACATTTTTTTTAGAACAAGATATAATCATTAAAAAACTAAAAAATAACAATAATTTTTTCATTTAGTATTTTTTTTATTTGCACGTTTTATTAATAAATAATCAGCAATTACAAGCGCTGCCATTGACTCAACAATTGGAACCGCTCTTGGTAAAACACATGGGTCATGTCTTCCTTTTGCTTCTAAAACAACCCCTTCTCCATCTTTATTTATTGTATTTTGTTTTTTCATAACTGTTGCGACAGGTTTAAAAGCAATATTAAAATAAATGTCCATCCCATTAGATATCCCTCCTTGTACTCCCCCAGAATAGTTTGTTGCTGTTGTACCGTCCTTTTGAATAACATCATTGTGTTCGCTGCCTTTAAACTTAGAAGAATCAAAACCACTACCATATTCAAAACCTTTTACCGCATTAATTGAAAGCATTGCCTTTCCTAACTGAGCGTGTAATTTATCAAAAACAGGTTCTCCAAGTCCTATGGGTACATTTTTGACTACACATGTAATTATTCCTCCAACAGTATCCCCTTCTTTTCGGATTGATTTAATAAGTTCTTCCATTTTTTTAGCTGTAGCTGAATCAGGACATCTTACTATATTATTTTCTGTTTTTCCAAGGTCTAACTCAGAATAATGTTTTTCTAATTTAATATTACCAACTCTTGATACGAAGGCTTGAATATTTATTTCTTTTAAAAATTGTTTTGCTATAGAACCCCCTACTACTCTAACTGCGGTTTCTCTAGCAGAACTTCTACCACCTCCTCTGTAGTCCCTAAATCCGTATTTTTCATCATAAACGAAATCTGCATGGGAAGGTCTGTATGAGTCTTTTATATGACTGTAATCTTTGGATTTTTGATCTTTATTTTTAATTATAAAACCAATTGGTGTTCCAGTAGATTTTCCTTCAAAAATTCCAGAAAAAATTTCAACTATATCGTTTTCTTTTCTTTGAGAAACTATTTTTGATTGTCCAGGCTTTCTCCTGTCAAGATCTTGCTGAATTCGTGTTTGATCAATCTCTACACCCGCAGGACATCCATCAATTATACCACCAATGGCTATCCCATGGGACTCTCCAAATGTCGTAAGAGAAAAAAGATTGCCAAATTTATTTCCAGCCAACTTAATAAGTTTATGCAAATATAAGGTTTATTGATAGCTTATAAATATCTGATGAATAAGTTGTAATTTAAATTAAATAAGTTTCACTAATTTTAACAAAAAATTACCCTTGAGAATTGTAATTGCCCTTTTTTTATCGATGTTACTTGGCTGTGAAAGTAACAACAACTCTTTTGAATTAAATGGCACAACAGATTTAGATGATGGAGTAGTCATTTATAGAATTGTACCTAATTCTGTCAATCAGCCTATAAAGATGGATTCTACAATAGTCCGTAAAGGGAGATTTAATTTTTCTTCACAGGTTAATGAGATTGATGTAAATTTTTTGTCAATAAAAGGCAAAAATGTTAATGTTCCATTTATACTAGAAACGGGTAAAATTGATGTAAGTATATATAAAGATAGTTTAGATACATCACAAGTTATAGGAAGTAAGTCAAATGATGATTTGAATATTTATCGCAACAAAACAAAATCAATTGTTCGCAATTTAAACAAGATTGCAAATGAGATTCAAATTGCAAACTCACTAGGTGACAATTTATTAGTTGAAGATCTCCAAAATAAATATAGATTAAAGCAGACTGAGTTATTAAATTTTGAATTAGAATTAGCCAAAAGCACGAAAGGTTCATATTTATCTGTACTTATGCTTGAAAAGCTTATTAATGAAAAAACAATTGACATTAATTCTGCTAAAGAAATAACAGGAGCTTATAACCAAGAAATTTTAAATAGTCGAGTTGGAAAAATTTTAGTTCAAAAAATTAACGCACCAGTAGAACCAACATCTTTAGGTGAAATTGCTCCCAATTTTGAAGGACCTTCTCCTTCTGGAGAAGTACTTAATTTGTCAGATTTGAAAGGTAAGGTCACTATAATTGAATTTTGGGCCTCTTGGTGTAGACCGTGCAGAGTAGAAAATCCAAATTTAGTGAAACTCTATAAAGAAATGCATCCTAAAGGGTTAGAAATAGTTGGTGTTTCTTTAGATAGAAATAAGTCTAGTTGGTTAAGAGCAATTGATGACGACGGATTGATATGGAGCCATGTTTCGAATCTTAAATTTTGGCAAGATCCCATAGCAAAGTTATACAATATAAGAGCTATCCCAGCTTCTTTTATTATCGATAAACAAGGACGTATAATTGAAAAAAATCTTCGTGGAGCGCAGTTGGCCGCAAAAATCGGTGAGATATTAAATAATTAATTTTTTTTTATACTTAAAAAACCAATCGTAGTTATTGCGATCATAACTACTAAAAGGTAAAATGAATCTATTACCACATTAGGTTTGAAAAGACTAGTAATAACTAAACCCGATAAAGCACCTCCAACGTGTGCTTCATGGCCAATTCCATCGTTTAACTTTTTAACCCCATATAGACTATAGAGTAAATATCCTATCGCGAATAAATAAGCAGGCATAGGTATTGGAAAAAATAAAAATGCCAATTTCATACCCGGGTAAAGTAAAATAGAACTATAAACCACGCCAATTACGGCACCACTGGCACCAACAGCAGAATAATAGGAATTGTTTTTGTTAAAATATACTGAAATCCATCCACTAAAAACTAGACAAGAAAAATATAGTAAAACAAAATTAATTTCTCCTAGACGAATAATTACTGTATCTCCAAATATGAATAAAGTGAAACAATTAAATAAGAGGTGTTGCAAATCGCCGTGGAGAAAACCAGATGATAATAATCGATAATATTCACCTGAATTTACTTTACCTACGTTTAATTTAAATTTTTCAAAATTTGAATAGTTTTTAAGTGCATTTAAGCTGATTAAAACTATTGATAATATTAAACTAAAAAGAAGACTTGATATACCTAACATAAGGGAAGCATATTTCAAATATAACTATATTTGAAAAAATTTAATGGCTTGCATTTATTTGTATTTCTATTTACGTATCCACTTCTGCTCTTTTTATCCTATTTCCCTCATTATTTATTATACCTTTTATCAGATTTTTTATCCTTTTTTCTTTATAGGATCGTAAAATTTAGGCTGAAAATTGTTCGAAAAAATTTGACCCTAAGTTTTCCAAAAAAATCATTTAGGGAAATAAAAGAATTAGAAAGAAAATTCTATATCCATTTCTCGGATTTAATGGTCGAGATGATTAAAAATTTTTCGATATCAAAAAAAGAAATGCTGAAAAGATATACATTTAAAAACATTGAATTAATTAATAATGAAGAGAAAAAAGGAAAAAGCACAATATTGATTCTAGGTCATTTTTCAAATTGGGAAGGTATGCTTACAATAGGAAGTCATTTAATTGGCAATGCTTATGGAATTTATACACCTTTAACTAATAAATATTTTGAAAATAAAATGACAAAATCTAGAGAGAAATACGGATCATTTTTGTTGTCGAGGTATACAACATTTGATTTTATAGAATCAATGAAAAATTCAAAAGATTACGGTTTATTTGGTTTCATTGGTGATCAGTCACCAAAAAAAGAGTCAAATTCTTACATGAGGACTTTTATGGGAGTTAAGGTCCCTGTTTTCACAGGAGCTGAAAGAATTGCAAAAAAATATAATTTCCCAGTATTTTATTGTCAAATAAATAGAGTTAAAAGGGGTTTTTATAATGCAGAAATATTTGCTTTAGCCAAAAAACCATTAGAGTTCAAGGATAATGAAATAACCAATTTATTTTTCGATAGATTAGAAAAACAAATAAAGCAAAATCCATCTGAATATCTTTGGACTCATAACAGATTTAAATATATGATTAAGTAAAATTATTTAGAAATCATTAATTAGATTTATTACTTCATCAGCTATTTTATTTGCTTTTAAAACACTATTAGCCTCAGAGTAAATTCTAATTATATCTTCGGTGTTTGATTTTCTAAGATGAACCCATGATGAGTCTTTAAAAATTATTTTCAAGCCATCTATTTCGATGATTTCAGAGTTTTCAAACTCTATTTTTAATTTTTTAAATATTTTTTTAAAAGAAACATTATTAATATCTAGTTTCTTTTTTGCCATATAATATGATGGATATTGTTTTCTAAGATTGGAAACTGAACAGTTTTTTTCAGCAAGGTGAGATAAAAAAAGAACAATACCTATTAAGGCATCTCTCCCATAATGTATAGATGGGAAAATTACACCTCCATTACCTTCGCCGCCAATCACAGCATTTTTACTTTTCATCATTTCAACGACATTTACCTCCCCTACTGCAGAATAAAAGTAATTACATCCTTTTATTTCCGTTAATTCTCTTAAAGCTTTAGTCGAGGAAAGATTAGATACTGTTGGGCCAGGATTATTATTAAGAACATAATCAGCGCAGGCAATTAATGTATATTCTTCACCAAAATAAGTCCCTTTTTCATCTATAAAAGCCAATCGGTCTACATCGGGATCAACAGCTATTCCGAGATCAGCACTATTTTTAACTACTGACTTTGATAATTCAACAAGATTTTTCTCAAGTGGCTCTGGATCGTGAATAAAATTTCCATCTGGTTCACAATTTAATTTTACAACATCTACGTTTAAACTTTCTAATAAATTAGGAACTGCGATTCCTCCAGTAGAATTTATTCCATCTACTACAATCCTAAATTTTGCGCTTTTTATCTTATTGATATTTACTAATTTATTGGATAAAATTAATTCTATATGTTGCTCAATCGAATGCGAATTAGTAATAACTTTTCCAACAGACTTTACATCTTCATGATTAAATGAATTTTTTTCTAAAATGGAATTAATACTATCAAAATCTTCCTTTGATATAAATTCTCCTTTTGAATTAAATAATTTGAGAGCATTCCATTCAATTCCATTATGGCTTGCGCTAATCATTATTCCACCATCTAGTTTTTCTTGTTCAATAAAAACTTCAACACTAGGTGTAGTTGAGTATCCTAAATCAATAATTTTTATTCCCATATTACTGGAAACTTGACAAATAGTTTCACAGATTTTTTTTCCAGAAACTCTTCCGTCTCTTCCAACTGCAATTGATATATATTTATTGTTATTAATGTTTTTTAGATGCTGTATAAATGATGAGGTAAATTTTTTTATCACATCAAGAGTCAAACAAGAATCCTTGTCTCCTTTTAAGGTCCCTCTTATTCCGGAAATAGATTTGATTAATGGCATATAAATATTTACCAAATATACATTTGATTTTAAAAAAATAAACAAGCAAGTAATTCTAATTAAAAATTAGACACAAATTATGTATATTGCGAGATTGACATTTTTATAGATATTTTACAAGAATTTTACCAATGACTAATATTAAGATCAATAATAATTTAATCCTTCTTAATTTTTTTGTCTTGTTTTTTATTGGGTGTGAAAATTTAAAAAAAGCTCCCATTCAAGGTGCAGTTGTTTCTGCGAGAAAAGAGGCATCTAAAATTGGTGTTGAAATTTTAAAAAAGGGGGGAAATGCATTTGATGCTATGGTGGCGACAAGTTTTGCTTTAACAGTAGTTTTCCCGAATGCCGGAAATATTACGGGTGGTGGATTTATGGTTTATCGTACACTTAATGGAGATATTGGTAGCCTTGATTACAGAGAGATGGCTCCTTTGAGTTCAAGTGAAGACATGTATTTAGGTAATACTGGAGAAGCGATTAAAGATTTAAGTAGAACTGGGGGTTTAGCAGTTGGAGTTCCTGGATCTGTGGCTGGAATTCTGGAGGTTCATAAAAAATTGGGAAGTTTACCTTTAAATGAATTAATTCAACCATCTATTGAATTAGCAAAAAAAGGGTTTGTGGTTACCGAAAAACAAGCTAAAAGTCTCAACAGCAAGAGAAATGAATTTATAAAAGTTAATGGTGATAATACATTTTATGGAAGAGTATTTAAAAAAGGTGATACAATCAAAAACTCTAATCTTGCAAAAGCATTAAAAGAAATTTCAAAATATGGAAATAAAGGTTTTTATGAAGGTTGGGTTGCAGAATCTATGATAAAAAAAATAAATAAAACTGGTGGTAAAATTTCATTGGAGGACTTTAAGTCCTACATTCCAAAATGGAGAAAACCAATTATTTTTGATTATAAAGATCTTAAGGTTATATCAATGGGTCCTCCTTCCAGCGGGGGAATATGCCTCGCTCAAATGATGAAAATGATTGAGCCATACAATGTTGGTAATTTGAAATACAAATCCCACCAGGCCTTGCATTTAATGATTGAAGCAGAAAGAAGATCATACGCAGACAGAAGTTATTTCTTGGGAGATCCTGATTTTGTTTCAATACCAAAATACCACTTAATATCATTAGATTATCTTAATGAAAGGATGTTAAATTATGATCCTCTTTCAGCGACAAAGTCATCAGATATTTCTTACGGTGACATTATTGTAGTAGAAAGTGACGAGACAACACACTTTTCAATACTGGATTCCTTTGGAAACGCAGTTTCTGTAACTACAACTTTAAATGGATCTTACGGTTCAAAAGTTTTTGTTGATGAAATTGGTGTTTTTATGAATAATGAAATGGATGATTTTAGTAGTAAACCAGGATCTCCAAATATGTTTGGTTTGATAGGGGGAAAAGCGAATTCCATAAGACCTAAGAAAAGAATGCTTAGTTCAATGACCCCAACCATAGTTGAAAAAAATGGTAAATTATTTTTAATTTTAGGCACACCAGGTGGATCAACAATTATAACATCTGTTTTTCAAACTATTATCAATGCCTATGAATATAAAATGGGTATTCAAGAGTCAATAGATTCCCCAAGGTTTCATCACCAATGGATTCCCGACTCCATAAGATTTGAACCAAATTTTAAAAACTTAAATGAATTACAAAAATTAAAATCAAAAGGTCACCAATTTGATTTACAAAAATCAAAATTTATTGGAAGGGTTGATGCCATAATGGTTGATAAAAACGGAAATATCACAGTTGGAGCTGACAAACGTGGAGATGATTTTGCCCAAACTTATTAGTTTATATAAAGTTATATTAAATGTTGTCTGAAAATTTTATACACATAAAAGGAGCTAGAGTTCATAATTTAAAAAATATAACACTTAAGATTCCTAGGAATAAACTCACAGTAATAACTGGTCTTTCTGGAAGCGGAAAATCTTCTTTGGCATTTGATACTATACATGCTGAAGGTCAAAGAAGGTATATGGAAACTTTTTCCGCTTATGTTAGACAATTTATGGGGAATTTTGAACGACCAGATGTGGATAAAATTGATGGACTTTCTCCTGTTATAGCAATTGAACAAAAAACAACTTCAAAAAATCCGCGTTCTACGGTAGGGACTATAACAGAAATATATGATTTTTTAAGGTTAATGTATTCTAGAATTGGAACTGCATATAGTTATAACACAAAAAAGAAAATGATAAGTTATTCAAATCAAAAAATATTAAAGCTTATCAAAGAAAATTTTAATCAAAAAGATATAGTAATACTAGCCCCATTAGTTAAAAGTAGAAAAGGTCATTATAGAGAACTTTTTCAAAATTTAATTCATCAAGGGTTTTTAAAAGTTAGAGTTAATGGTGAAATAATAAATTTAACAAATGGAATGAAACTAGATAGATACAAAATCCATGATATAGATTTGGTAATAGATCGTTTTAAATTAACTGATGTTGAAGATAAAATTAAAAGACTAGAGGAATCTTTAAAAACCGCAATGTATTATGGTGAAGAAACTATTATTGTTATTAGTGAAAAAGAAAAAAAATTAAAGTATTACAGTAAAAAATTAATGTGTCCTGAAAGTGGCATTTCATATCCAAGCCCAGAGCCGAATACTTTTTCTTTTAATTCTCCAAAGGGTATGTGTAATGAATGTAAGGGTCTTGGATTTAAACTTGAAATTGACAAAGAAAAGGTTATGCCTGATATTTCAAATTCCATAGCAAATGGAGGTATTATACCTTTAGGGAAAAAGAAAGAATCTTGGGTATTTAAGCAAATAGAAAGTATTTCAAAAAAATACGGTTTTACGTTGAAAGATCAAATAAAGGATATTCCAGATGATGCAATGGAAATAATATTGCGAGGCGGGAAAGAATCATTTAAAGTTGAATCAAAGTCTTTGGGGTTAACTAGAAATTATTTAATAGATTTTGAAGGAATTGAAAATTTTATTTTAAATCAATATAGTCAAAATGATTCTTCAAAAATTAAAAGATGGGCAAAAGGTTTTATGATTGAAAAATTTTGTTCTTCTTGTAATGGATCACGTATTAATAAAATTGCAAATAATTTTTTAATAGACAATAAATCTATTTTCGATGTATCAAATTTAGAGTTAAATGAACTTTCTATCTGGTTGGAAAACTTAAAAGTTATTTTAAATGATACAGAAATTAAAATTGCTTCTGAGTTGATAAAGGAATTAAAAAATAGAGTTGGTTTTCTTTTAGATGTTGGCTTAGATTACTTATCTCTAAATAGGTCATCAAAATCCCTATCTGGTGGTGAATCACAAAGAATTAGACTTGCAACTCAAATTGGTTCTAAGTTAGTTGGTGTCCTATATATTCTTGATGAGCCAAGTATAGGTTTACATCAAAAAGATAATAATATGCTCATAGAATCATTAATTAAGTTAAAAAATATTGGTAATACTGTAATAGTAGTAGAACATGACAAAGAAATGATTGAAAATGCTGACCATATAATTGATTTAGGTCCATTAGCAGGTGTCAATGGAGGTGAAATTGTAGCCCAAGGTGATTTTAAAAAAATATTAAGGGGGAATACTTTGACCTCTAAGTATTTAAATAAGAATTTAAATATTGATATTCCAAAACAAAGACGCAATGGCTCAGGTAAAAAAATAACTTTGAAAAATTGTACAGGTAATAATTTAAAGGGAGTTGACCTAAATATTCCATTGTCAATGATGACAGGGATTACAGGGGTATCTGGAAGTGGGAAGTCAAGTTTAATAAACGAAACTCTATATCCAATTTTAAATAAATATTATTTTAATTCTGTACAGATACCACTTCCCTACTCAAAGATTGATGGTTTAAAACATATTGACAAGGTAATTGATATAAATCAAGAACCAATAGGTAGAACTCCAAGAAGTAATCCTGCTACATATACTGGTGTTTACAGTGAAATAAGACTATTGTTTTCTAAAACTCAAGAATCTCTGATGCGTGGTTACCTTCCAGGTAGATTTAGTTTTAATGTGGTTGGAGGTAGATGTGAAACTTGTGCTGGTGGAGGGACTAAAATAATTGAAATGAACTTCTTACCTGATGTCCATGTTAATTGTGAGGGTTGTTTTGGAAAAAGATTTAATAGAGAAACATTAGAAATTAAATATAAAGGAAAATCAATTTCAGATATTCTATCAATGACAATTAGTGAAGGATGTGATTTTTTTAAAAATATTCCAAAGATATACATGAAATTAAAAACAATTGAACAAGTTGGTCTTGGATACATTAAAATTGGTCAATCTTCTACTACTCTATCTGGAGGAGAGGCTCAAAGAGTAAAATTAGCAAGTGAATTATCTAAAAGAGACACTGGAAACACTATGTACATTTTAGATGAACCAACTACAGGTCTTCATTTTGAAGATATAAGGATATTGTTAAAGGTATTGAATAAATTAGTTGATAAAGGGAACACAGTTATAATTATTGAACATAATTTGGATGTCATAAAGCAGGTTGATTATTTAATTGATTTAGGTCCAGGTGGTGGACGAAAAGGTGGAAAAATTGTAGCTGAAGGAACTCCCGAAGAAATTGTTAAAAATGAAAAAAGTTTGACAGGAAAATTTTTGAGAAAAGAACTTAATCATTTACCTCTTATACATGATAAAACAGCTTAAAATAATATTAACTTAATTTGATGGTATTTGATTGCAAGTTTAGTTTAAAAATTTTAATTCTTTTTCTTAATATTTTTATTACAAATTTTTCTTTTTCTCAAAATTCTATTGATTACTCAATCAATGCATCTTTACTTACAGAGACTGATCAATTAATAATAAAGCAGAAAATTAGTTTTTTTAATCAAAGTGATTTATTAGAGAATATTTATCTTAATGATTGGGCAAATTCTTATAGTTCAACTAAAAGTCCATTAGCAGAACGCTTAGTTGAAGAGTATACAAGAAGTTTTTACTTGTCTGCAAAATCAAAAAGGGGATATACTTTAATATCAAATATTTATGTTAATGGCAGTGAGGCAAAATGGAAAAGGAACAAAAATAATCTTGATATAATTGAAATAAATATCAATAAGCCCATAAAAAAGGGTGTTGTTAATATTGACTTATCTTATATAATAAAACTTCCTTCCTCAAAATTTACAGGCTATGGGAAAATTAAAAAACATCAATATTTTATTGAAAATTTTTTTATAAGTCTATCCAAATTTGAGAAAAATAAACAAGTATTATACAGCAATCTAGATCTTGAAGAGGCACCAATAAATACATCTAAATTCAAAGTTGAATTAAAATTGGACAAAAACTTAGATGTTTTTTCATCACTTGATTTAATAAATTTTAATGAAGAAAAAGGAGAGGCAAAATATATTTTTGAATCTAATGGAATTAAACAGGTGATATTTTTAATTGGGGATGATTTAAACATAAAAGAATTTGATTTAGATGAAAAGCTAATTAATATCAATATTGAATTAAAGGATTTTAACTTAGAAACTCAAAAAAGTAGTATAAAAAATATTTTTCAGTTTATTGAATCAATGGATGCTATACAACAACCTGCTAAGGTTTTGATAGCTGATGAGAAATATTCTAAAAGACCTTTTTACGGACTGTCAATAATGCCAACTTTTCTTAATTCATTTAGCAGAAGTTTTGAATTTGAAATAAAGATGTTGAGTGTTTATTTACAATTTTTAATTAAAGAAAATTTTAATCTTGATTCACGAAATGATTACTGGTTTGAGTCAGGATTATATTATTATTTAATGCTGAAATATTTAAAAAATAAATATCCGGATAAATTAATATTAGATGAAATATTAAAACAACCTATTCTTCGTTTTTTTTTAAAAGGATATCAAATTTCAAATCTTAAATCTGATGATTTATTTCTTCATTTTCACGAGTTTATGGTAAGAAGAAATTTGCATCAGGAAATCACTCTCCCTAAAAATGAACTTACCCGTTACAATGAACAAATTGGTAATCCAAGTCAAAGTGGTTTATTATTTAATTATTTGATTAATTCATTTAAACTAGACATGAATGAATTTTTATTACTAATTAAAAAGGAAAATCTTAGTGGTAGGAAACTGGTAGAAAAATTTGAGATTTTTTTTAAGACACTAAACCTTGAAAACTTTGAAAAATATCTAAATAGAAGAACTTCAATTGACTTATTTTTTGAAAAGATTAATTTTGAAATGGATAGTATTAAATTTGTCATTAAGGAAAAAAATAATATACAAATACCATTTAAGGTTGGTTTAATAAAAAAGAATACTGAAATTGATATAATTGATTTTGACCCAAAGGATATTGGTAAAAATATTGTTTTTCAAAACAATGACTACCAGTATTTAGAAATTAATCCAGATAGAGACATACCCGAATTTAATAGAAGCAATAATGTAAAGCGGATTGGGTCAGCAGGTTTTAAAAAAATTAAATTTTCCTTTGTGAAGGATATTGAAGATCCATTTTCAAATCAAATTTTTTATAATCCGAGGTTAAATTTTAATGCATATGATGGAGTTTTAATTGGAACTAGACTAAATAACAAAACCATTAAATCAAGACCATTTATTTTTGTTGCAGAGCCCTTTTATTCAACCAAGGAAAGAACTTTTGTTGGATCATTTAGTGGACTATTCTCTAAGTACAATGAAAGCTCAAATTATTATTTAAAAACATTTTCATTTTCGTCATCAACATATCATTATGACCAAAGCTTACGTTACAGGTCATTAGCTGCGTCATACGGTATTTTTAAAAGAAATAAGAATTTAAGAGATAACAGAAAACAGGCTTTAGTTTTTTCGTTACAATATGTTAATAGAGAAAAAAATACATTTCAAAACATTACTCCAGATTATAATGTAGGCTCAATAAATTATATTTTTTCAAACAAAGGAGCATTAAATTATTTCACTTTAAGTGGAAAGTCTGAATTTTCATCCAAATTTGGAAAAATTTATTTAACAACTGACTATAGGCATTTAACAAAATCTGGAAGACAAATATCTTTGAGATTATTCGCTGGTAAATTTTTCTGGAAAAATACAAATTCTACTTATTTTGATTTCGCACTAGACAGACCAACTGATTACTTATTTCAATATCAATATTTAGGTAGATCAGAGCAAACTGGGATTTACAGTCAACAGTTTATTTTTGCTGAGGGTGGTTTTAAATCTAAATTTAATAATCCTTACTCCAATGACTTATTAGTTACCATCAACGCAGGATTTGGTATATGGAAGTGGCTGGAGGGATATTTTGATTTTGGTTTAATTAAAAATAAAAATGAAAATTCAAGATTCCTTTATGATTCTGGTGTTAGAATAAACATTTTACCTGATTATTTGGAACTATTTTTTCCTATATACAATTCAAATGGATTCCAACTTATTGACAATTTAAATCCATATTCAGAAAAAATTAGATTTTTATTAACCCTACAACCAAAAACTCTTACAAAACTTTTCACAAGAAAGTGGTTTTAGAACTATATAAGTAAATTTTGTAAATTGTTAGCTCAAATATTATGTTAGAAACAGATTCTCATACTTCTAATCCCAAGATCAAATTTGACGGATTCAAAGAAAAACTTTTAAGTGATTACAAACTGGCGACATTAAGTCGTGAATGTAGCTTACTTGGAAGAAAAGAAGTCTTAAATGGAAAAGCTAAATTTGGTGTTTTTGGAGATGGTAAGGAGTTGCCTCAAGTTGTATTAAATCACTTTTTTAAAAAAGGAGACTATAGAGCAGGCTATTATAGGGATCAGACAATTTTGATGGGACAAAATTTGTTAACACCAGAGCAGTTTTTCTCTGCCCTTTATGCAAATCCAAATATTAAAGAAGAACCTATGTCAGGAGGCAGACAAATGGGTGCTCATTTTGCGACACCTACTATTAATGATCGAGGTGAATGGTTAGATTTAACTACCCAATACAATCATACTGCTGATATATCCCCAACTGCAGGTCAGATACCTAGATCTATTGGATTGGCATTAGCTTCTAAACTTTACAGAAATATTAATAGTGAAATCAAAAATAAATTTACCACAAATGGAAATGAAATATGTTGGGCTACAATTGGAAATGCTTCAACTAGCCAGGGTATGTTTTTTGAAGCCATGAACGTTGCGGCTGTGATTCAAATTCCACTAATTATGAGTGTTTGGGATGATGGTTATGGTATATCGGTAGATAACAAAATACAAACAGTTAAATCAAGTATATCGGAAGCACTTTTGGGATTTTCAAGTATAAATAGTGATAAGCCTCTTAAAATTTTTAGAGTTAATGGTTGGGATTATAGCAAGATGATTCAGGTTTATAGTGAAGCAGAGGAAATTGCCAGAAAAAACCACACACCTGTTTTAATTCATGTTGATGAATTAACTCAACCTCTAGGGCACTCGTCTTCAGGTTCACATGAAAGATACAAATCAGAGGAGAGACTTAAATGGGAGAAAGAATTTGATTGTAATCTAAAATTTAGACAATGGATTATTGAGAACAATTTGGCAACTGAAGGTGAATTATATGAAATTGAGGAATCATGTATAAATATTGTTAAAGAATCTAAAATTAAAGCTTGGGAAACCTATCAAAAACCAATTAAAAATTACAATTTAGAATTACTTGAAATATTAAATAAAATATTGAAAAATTCAAATAATGATGTTAATCTAAAAATATGGATTGAGGGTTTAAAAAATAAAAAAGAATTTATTTATAAAGATCTTCTCCAAATAGCTAAAAAAACAGTCAGAAAGTTTCAGAAAATTGACAATCAAGACATATTAATATTAAAAAATTGGATCAAGAACTTGAATTTTCAACTTCAATCTAAATTTAGTTCTCATTTATATAGCCAAACTAAATTTAGAAGTAAAAACATCGATACTATTTTACCAAAATATGAAAACGCTGAGATTGTTGACGGAAGGGTTGTAATTAGAGACAATTTTAAATCCTTAATGAAAAAGAACAAAGAAATTATCTTATTTGGCGAAGATGTTGGCAAAATAGGTGATGTGAACAAAGGTGCCGAAGGTTTACAAATGGATTTTGGTGAAAGTCGTGTTTTTGATACTGGAATTCGTGAAACAACCATAATTGGTAAAGGTATTGGCCTAGCACTTAGAGGATTTAGACCTATTGCTGAAATTCAATACATTGACTATGTTCTTTATTGTCTTCAGACGCTAAGTGATGACTTATCAACTATTTTATATAGGACTGTAGGAAAGCAAGCTGCTCCATTAACAATTCGGACAAGGGGACATAGGCTGGAAGGTATATGGCATAGTGGGTCTCCCATGGGAGGATTATTAAATTTTATGCGAGGAATAAATTTCATAGTTCCAAGAAACATGACAAAAGCCGCAGGATTCTATAATTCAATCATGCAAACGGATGAACCTGCTTTCATCATTGAACCGTTAAATGCCTATAGAGTTAAAGAAAAAATGCCTTTAAATTTAGGTGAATTTTGTTATGAATTTGGAAAAATTGAAATTTTAAAAGAAGGAAAGGATATATCAATAATTTCATATGGCTCAACCTTGAATCTTGTAATTGATTCTATTCCTGAATTTGATGATTTGGGAATTGATGTTGAAATAATCGATATTCAAACATTAATACCGTTTGATTTAGGAAAAGAAATTTTGTTAAGTGTTAAGAAAACAAATAGGGTTATTATAATAGACGAAGATGTTCCTGGTGGGGCCTCATCGTATATTCTGCATAAATTGATTGACGAACAAGGAATTTTTAATTATTTAGATAGTTCACCAAAGACATTGACCGCAAAGGATCACAGGCCACCCTATGGAACAGACGGCGATTATTTTTCAAAACCTTCAGTTGATGATATAGTTGAATCAGTTTATAATATTATGAACGAATCGAATCCTAATCAATATCCCCCACTTTAGATTACAGCCCTATTATATCCAATATCAAATCAAGCATCAATTTCAATTCTTTTCGTTTATCAACTCTATTATCAGTAATCCCAACGCTTTTAATATCAGTATCTTTTAACAAATGAATTATTTTTATTGAATTTTCAAGAGAAAAATTTCTTGCTGCCATTTGGTAGTCTTTTAAAAAATATGGATGGATTCCAAGGCTTTTAGGGCTACTATTAAAATTTTTACTATGTAATAAAATAATTTTTTTAAAAAAATTATGTAATACAGATAAAGTTGTTTTTATAGGATTTTTATTTGCGTTTTTAAACATTTGATTGATAATAAAAATAGATTTATCAAATTTTTTTTCACCAATTGAATTTTGAAGTTCAAAATTATTATACTCTTTACTAAATCCAATATATTTTTCAATGTCGTCAACTTTTATCGTGTATTGTTTATTTGATCTAATTGATAATTTTTCAAGTGCTTTTTGGATCATTTCTAGGTCTAATCCTATATTTGAATAAATCAGCATAGTTGATTTTGGGTCTAGATTCAAATTTAACCTTTTAGCCTCTAAACTTATCCACCTATATACGTCACTTTCGTATAGTCTTTTAAATTCAATAAGTTTTGAATTATTATTAATTGATTTATAAATCTTACTTTTTGAATCTAATGTTTTATTTACGTAGCATATAACTAAAACAGTTTGGTTTAAAGAGTTTTCAAGATATGGAATAAGAAGTTCTATTTCTTTTCTTAAATACTGAGCCTCCCTCACAATAACAAGCTGTTTCTCTCCAAACATTGGGTAGCTCTTTACCGTCTCTAGTATTTCCGTTACAGAAGTTTCTTTACCATAAAGCAATCTCAAATCAAATTCTCTATTATTTTTAGTAATTAACTTTTCTTCTAACTTTTTACAAATTAGATTTATAAAATAGGGTTGATTACCCATCAAAAAATAGTTATTTTCAACTTTTCCTTCTGAAATTGACCTTAAAACTGACTGTATTTCTCTCAATGTAAAAAAATGTTGAACTTTGCATAAATGGAAAACCTTAATTTCAAAAATTACCACCTATTAATTAAAAATACTGAAAATAAACTATATGTTTTTGATGAAGTTAGAAAAAAAAATATCTTATTAACCCCTGAGGAATGGGTTAGACAAAATTGTATTCAATTTTTAATTCATGAAAAAAAATATCCTAAAAGTTTAATTTCAGTTGAAAAAAAATTATCTATAAACTCTCTGACAAAAAGATATGACATAGTAATATTTAATTCAACTGGGGAAATAAATTTACTTGTAGAATGTAAATCTCCAAAAGTTAAAATATCACAGAAAACATTTGACCAAATAGCAAGATACAATTTGGTTGTTAAAAGCCAATATATTATGATTACAAACGGATTAACTCATTATTTTTGTGAAGTGGACTTTTCAAATAACAAATATTCTTTTCTTAAAGAATTACCAAACTATAAAAGTAAATAATGAAATTATCAATAGTGATACTTAATTGGAATGGTAAATTGTTATTGAAAAAATTTCTACCAAATATTATACTATATACTCCTAATACACCTATATATGTGGTTGATAACGGATCTGAAGATGATTCAATAGTATTCTTAAAAAAAGAATATAAAAAGATTAATATAATTAAATTATCTAAAAACACAGGATATGCAAAAGCTTATAATTATGCTTTAAAAATGATTGATTCTGATGTTTATTGTTTAATTAATAATGACGTAATGGTTACTAAAAATTGGACATCACCAATTATGTCATATTTTAAAAATAAAAAGGTTGACATAGCTCAGCCACTAGTTTTGGATTTTAAAAACAAAAACAAGTTTGAATATGCTGGAGCAGCAGGAGGTTTTATTGATAAATTTGGTTACCCTTTTTGTAGAGGTAGAATTTTTAATAATATTGAAAATAATATTGGTCAATATGATAATTCAATAAATATCTTCTGGGCATCAGGGGCATGCATGTTTATAGATAAAAAATGTTGGAAATCTCTTGAGGGTTTTGATGAAGACTTTTTCATGCATCAAGAAGAAATTGATTTTTGTTGGAGAGCGAAAAATTTAAATAAAAATATAATGTGTATTTCTAATTCTAAAGTTTATCATATTGGTTCTGGATCAAATTTATCTTCCGATGATAAAATTTATTTTAATCACAGGAATTCACTTTTAACTCTGGTTAAAAATGTTGAAAAAAAAAATTTACCAATTGTTTTACTGGTAAGGTCAGTTTTTGAATTAATAGCTATTTTTTTCTACTTATTCAAAGGAAAAATTTCAAAATCATTTATGATTATTAAAGGTTATTTTAAATTTATTTTCTTGTTTACTAAATTCTACAGAAAAAGAGATAATAATTTTCCAGTCAAATATTACAGAAGAATTTCTATAATACTTGACTCGTATATATTTGGAAAGAATAAATTTTCTGAATTTTAGTTGTATCTAACTAAAATCTTTATAATTTTAAAAAAAAAAGCTATGAATTTAAAAAGACTTATTCCAGGTTTATTTATTTTATTAATATTTTCTTGCGTTCCTGCAAAAAAATATTCCGAATTAGAATCTCTCCAAAAAACTACCAATGATTTATTAAATTCAACGACGGTCAAATTAAATTTATCAGAGGAGGAAAAAAAAGCTGCTTTAGATAATGCATCATCCCTACAAAAACAACTATCCTTTTTAAGATCAAATAATCAAGAATTAATTAACAACTTGGGTAACCTAACAACATTATCGCAAAAGGGTGCTGAAAACCTGGAAAAGTCCCTTGAAAGTCTTAAGGAAAAAGATACAAGAATTAAAACACTTAGAGATGCCGTTACTAGAAAGGATTCTGTAACCTTAGCTCTTGTAACAAGTTTAAAAGGTGTTCTTGGAAATATAGCTGATGAAGATATCGAAGTCAATGTGGAAAAAGGTGTTGTTTATGTTTCTATATCCGACAAACTCCTTTTTGCAAGTGGGAGTTATACAGTTACTTCACGGGCTAAAGAAGTTCTTGGAAAAGTTGCAAAAGTTATTAATGACAAACCTGAAATTGAATTTATGGTTGAAGGTCATACAGATAATGTTCCAATAAATATTGAAGGAATTGCTGATAATTGGGATTTGTCTGTAAAAAGAGCAGTTTCTATTGTAAGGATACTTCAAAAAGATTTTGATGTTGCACCAGAGAGGATGACTGCTGCGGGAAGAAGCCAATATATACCCATTTCAGATAATGATTCATCTTCTGGAAGAGCAAAAAATAGAAGAACTAGAATTGTAGTCTTGCCTAAATTAGATCAATTTTATGATCTTATAAATAAAGGAATGGAAGAGGCTGCAGCTATTAATTAATTTCAATTTAATTTTATTTACTGATTTTTTTTATTCAGTATCAATTATTTGAAGTTTAGCATACTTTAATAGGAGATTTTTTTCTCCTTTTTCGTAAAAATAAATTTTTGCTCTTGAATCTTGTTTTTGACCATCTATTGATTTGATAATTCCTTTCCCAAAAATCGAATGCTTTACGATAGTATTTATTTTAAACTTTTTAATTTCAGATATCTGATTATTATTAATTTCATTATGAGTAAACTCAGAATTTTCTAGCTTTCTAAATTTATTTTTAATTGATTTATATTTGATTGTAGGATTTGTTAATAATAAACTACCTTCATTATAGTTGTTTTTATCATATTTGACAAAAGATGAATCTAATTCATCTATAAATCTACTCTCTTCTGATTCAATAACTTTACCCCATCTGTACCTGTTATTTGTGAATGTTAAAATAGCTTTTTTTTCGGCTCTAGTTAGGGCTACATAAAATAATCTTCTTTCTTCCTCCAATCCTTCTCTAGAGTCCAAGCTCATTGATGATGGAAATAAATTTTCTTCCATACCAATTATACAAACGCAGGGAAACTCTAATCCCTTAGATAAATGAACAGTCATGAGAGATACAGAGTCAATCTCTGAACTGTCCTGAACTTCAAAATCAGTAGCCATCGCCACTTCTTCCAAAAAATTAACTAATAAAACAGGTTCATTTAATTGATTTCTTTCATCTATGAAATTTTTTACCCCATTTAATAATTCCTCAATGTTTTGAATTCTGTTAATACCCTCTGCTGTACCTTCATTTTCATAAAATTTAACAATACCAATTCTTTTAGTAATTTGACTTGCTAGTTCAAATGCATCATAATTTTTGACCATTGTTTTAAAACTTTCAATCATATTTACAAAGTCGAATATTTTGTCTTTCGTGCCGCTATTAATTTTAATAAAATTTATTTTCTCAATTATTACATCATAAATTGACAAATCGTATGTTTTAGATGCAACGATAAGTTTGTCAATTGTTGTGTTTCCAATACCTCTAGGTGGAAAATTTATAATTCTTTTTAAGCTTTCTTCATCATTAGAGTTAATGGTTAATCTTAGATATGCAAGAATATCTTTTATTTCCTTTCTTTGGTAAAAAGAAACACCCCCATAAATTTTATATGGTATATTATTTTTTCTAAATGATTCTTCAATAATTCTAGATTGAGCATTTGTTCTATATAAAATTGCAAATGAACTATATTTTGATTTGTTTTTATCAACATTTTCCAAGATACTTTTTGCAACATACTTACCTTCGTCGTTATCACTAAAACATTTTCTTATTATCACTTTTTCCCCTTCTTCATTATTTGTCCAAATTGTTTTTTCCAATTTGAATTTGTTATGATTAATAAGGGAATTTGCAGCTTTAACAATGTTTTTTGTAGAACGATAATTCTGTTCTAATTTAAAAACTTCAACTTCTTCATAATCTTTTTGGAAATTTAAAATATTGTTAATGTTTGCACCCCTAAAAGAATAAATACTCTGTGAATCGTCACCTACTACACATATATTGTGGTATTTATCTGCTAACATCTTCACAATTAAATATTGTGAATGATTTGTGTCTTGGTACTCATCAACCAAAATATATCTAAATCTATCTTGGTATTTTGCCAATGTTTCGGGGAACTTGTTTAATAGTTCATTTGTTTTAACTAGTAGGTCATCAAAATCCATAGAGTTAGACTTGAAACATCTTTTTGTATACTCTAAGTATATTTTGCCGAATAGTGGTCTTTTTGCAATTTCATCGTATTCTTTAAGTTCAAAATCTGATTCATAAGATTCTACTGTAATTAAATTGTTTTTGAGGGTTGAAATTCGATTTCTGATTTGCTTTGGTTTATATGAATCCTTACTGAGTCCCATTTCTTTGATTATACTTGAAATTAGTCGATCACTATCTTGGGTGTCATAAATTGTAAATGAAGATGTGTAACCTAATTTGTTTGCTTCGATCCTTAAAATTTTTGCAAAAATGGAATGAAAAGTACCCATCCAAATATTTCTTGATTCACTTTCATTCACTAATTCCCCTACCCTTTTTTTCATCTCTTTAGCAGCTTTGTTGGTAAAAGTCAGTGATAAAATTGAAAAGGGATCAATACCCTGTGAAATCAGGTATGCAATTCTAAAGGTCAGCACCCGTGTTTTACCTGATCCTGCACCAGCAACAATAATTATAGGTCCGTGCATTTTTAATGCTGCCTTTTTTTGAGAATCATTTAAAGAATTGATATTTGATGTTAGAATATCTTTCAATTTATTTAGAGGATTTAAGTTTTTTATTAAAAATTAATATACAACACAAAACTTTTAAATTAATAACAATAAAAGGAAAAAGTATTTTAAATAACTAATTTTCAACTTATATTAAAATTATTAATTCTTTTACAGAAAATTAAAAATGGATGTTTTTGAAAAACCAATTGAATTTTTGAAGGGCATTGGTCCAGGTAGAGCTAGAATCCTCGACAAAGAATTAGACATTAGGACCTTTCGCGACTTACTTTTTTTCTTCCCTTATAGATACGTTGACAGATCTAAATTCCATTTGATAAATGATCTAAATGAATCAAATATAGATGTTCAAATAAAAGGTAAATTTTTAGATACAAATATTATCCAACAAAAAAAAGGTAAACGCCTTTCTGCGATTTTTAGTGATGGAAATTCTCACATTGAATTGATTTGGTTTAAAGGCTTTAAATGGATAAAAGAAAATATTGATTTAAACTCTGAATACGTAGTTTATGGAAAAATAAATTGGTTTGATAATAGACCTACTTTACCTCATCCAGAGCTAACAAAAATTAATAATTATAATATTAAGAATATTAGTGGTATATATCCTATTTATTCATCTACTGAAAAAACTTTAAGATACGGCATAAGTCAAAAAATCATTAGAGAGGCAATGCATAATTTGTTGGGTATTTTAAAAAATGAATTAAACGAATCTTTGTCAAATAAAATTATTTCAGAATTAAAGTTAAAATCACTTAAAGAATCCTTCTCTAATATACATTTTCCAAAAAGTGATGTCGAATTGATAAAAGCAAGGTTTAGATTAAAATTTGAGGAATTATTTTTTATTCAACTTCAACTTTTGAAGAGGTATAGAGATAATAAAACGAAAATTAAAGGTTATGAATTCACCAAAGTAGGAGAATTTTTCAATACTTTTTACAAAAATCACTTACCCTTTGATCTTACTAATGATCAAAAGAAAGTTATAAAAGAGATACGTAAAGATCTTGGAACTGGGAGTCAAATGAATCGTTTGTTGCAGGGTGATGTTGGGTCTGGTAAAACAATTATAGCCCTATTGTCGATGCTAATTGCCTTAGACAACAAATTTCAAGCATGTTTTATGGCTCCAACTGAGATATTGGCATTTCAACATCATGATAATTTAAAGTCCATTGTTAAGGATATGCAAATTCAAGTTGAAATTTTAACAGGCTCAACAAAATCATCAATTCGAAAAGATATTCATGGAAGATTATTAAAAGGTGAAATAAATATTCTAGTAGGCACTCATAGTCTTATCGAAGATAAAGTTCGATTTAAAAACCTTGGCATTGTAATTATTGACGAGCAACATAGATTTGGAGTTGCGCAGAGAGCAAAATTATGGTACAAAAATAATTTTCCCCCTCACGTTTTGGTTATGACAGCTACACCAATTCCAAGGACGCTGGCTATGAGTGTATATGGTGACTTAGACTTTTCGATCATTCGCGAACTTCCGCCTGGAAGAAAACAAATAAAAACTTTCCTAATGGGAGAAAATAACCGTTTAAGACTTTTTAAGTTTTTAAAAGAACAAATTGAACTTGGAAAACAAATTTTTATTGTTTATCCTCTTATTGAAGAATCTCAAAAAATGGATTACAAAGACTTAATGGATGGTTATGAAAGTATTTGTAGGGAGTTTCCATTACCAAAATACAGAATAAGTGTAATGCATGGGAAAATGAAAACAGAGGATAAGGATTATGAAATGAAAAGATTTTTAGAAGGCAAATCACAAATTATGGTTTCAACTACTGTTATTGAAGTGGGAGTTAATATTCCAAATGCTAATGTTATGGTAATAGAGAGTTCAGAAAGATTTGGACTTTCACAATTGCATCAACTCCGTGGAAGAGTTGGAAGAGGCAATGAACAAAGTTTTTGTATACTTATGAAGGGAAAAAAAATATCGAATGATGCTAAGTTGAGACTTGAAACAATGACTAAAACTTCAGATGGCTTTGAAATAGCTGAAATGGATTTAAAATTAAGAGGTCCTGGGGATATCGCTGGAACTCAGCAAAGTGGGCTTATCAAATTAAAAATTGCTGATTTAGTTAAAGACCAAGAAATACTTAAAGTGGCTAGGAATTATGCTAAAATTTTGATTAATAGTGACCCTAAACTAAGTCATGATGAAAATAAAAACATCAAATTAGAATTAGGTAAAATTACATCCAATAAAAAGATATGGAGTCTTATAAGTTAAATCTTGATGTGTATATTAGCTGCATAATAATTTAGAATGAAAATTTCCTACAATTTATTAAAAGAAATTATCAGCGTAGACCTTCCTATGGAGGAACAGTTAGATTCTTTAACATCTATAGGGCTTGAAGTGGAAGGAAACGTTATTTATGAATCAATACCTGGTTCACTTGAAGGAGTAGTCGTAGGAAAAGTCTTAAAATGTGTTAAACACCCAAATGCTGACAGACTAAAAGTTACTGAAGTCGATGTTGGTATAAAAAGTACGTTACAAATAATTTGTGGTGCTCCCAATGTTAAAGAAGGTATTAAAGTTCCGGTTGCATTAATTGGAACAAATCTTTACAATGAAAAAAATGAAAGTTTTAAGATTTTAAAGTCAAAAATAAGAGGAGAAATTAGTGAAGGCATGATATGCTCTGAAAAAGAACTTCAACTTGGAGAATCTCATGAAGGAATAATGATTCTTGATGAAATCCATCCTATTGGAAAAAAATGTTCTGAAATCTTTGAAATTTACAATGATAATTTAATTGAAATTGGATTAACACCAAATAGATCAGATGCAATGAGTCATTTGGGAGTAGCACGAGATCTTAAAGCTTGGTGTATTTCAAATAATATCAATTATAGTTTCAAAATTCCCAAAGTAAAAGAATATAAATTAGGGAGTAATTCAAGGTTTAAGCTAAATGTAGAAAATTTTGAAACATGCCCTTATTACTCAGGAGCTTTGATTTCAAATATTAATGTCAAACCTTCTCCAAAGTGGATGCAAAATTATTTAAGGACTATTGGAATTGTACCTAAAAATAATATAGTTGACATAACTAACTACGTAATGCATGAACTTGGTCAGCCACTTCATGCTTTTGATTTTTCAAAGATTAAAGACGAAATAATTGTTAAAACTCTCCCTGATAAAACAAAATTTACAACTCTAGATGGAGAAGAAAGAAAACTATCCCATGAGGATTTAATGATTTGTGATGCATCCAAACCATTATGTATCGCTGGAATTTATGGTGGATTAGATTCTGCTATCTCTGAAAAAACAAAAAAGATATTTCTAGAATGTGCCTTATTTAATCCAATATCTATTAGAAAATCATCCAAAAGACATGCATTACAGACTGATGCTTCCTTTAGATATGAGAGGGGTATAGATTCAGAAATGGTAAATTATGCACTCTGTAGAGCAATAGATTTAATTTTAGATTTAGCTGGTGGGAAGATAGACGGTAATATTTTAAAAATTGAAGGAGGCAAAAGAGATTTAAAAAAAATTAATTTACGATATAATAAAATATTCTCTATAGCTGGTTTTAAAATTCCAGACTCCAAAATCGTTAAAATTCTTGAATCTCTGGATATAAAAATCATTTTAAAAAATAAAAATGAATTAAAAATTGAAGTTCCAAATTATAGACACGACGTGATAAGAGAAATTGACGTTATTGAAGAAATATTGAGAATTTATGGATATAACAACATTCCATCTTTATCTGATTCTAAAACCCATTTTCCTGAAAAAAGAGTTAAATCATACGAATCCCTTAAGAATATAATTGTAAATCAATTAATTGGCCTCGGCTTTAACGAGGTTGTTAATAATTCAATAATATCTCCCACTTCAAATAATTTTAAAAAAGAAATTGATCAATCAAAATTAGTCAACATATTAAATCCTATTGGAACAGAAATATCTCAAATGCGAAATAGTTTGTTATTTGGGTTGTTGGAAAATATTTCATTTAATCTTAAAAGACAAGAGCAAAAAATTAAAATATTTGAGGCAGGTAGCATTTATTTGAATGGTAAAGAGAGTTTTATTGAAAATAAAAATCTTTCACTTTCACTTACTGGTGATTTTTATAACAAAAATTGGATTTACAAAAAACAATCTGATATATTTTTTAAAATAAAAGGGATTGTGAACAGCATATTAATCAAGCTAGGTTTTGATAAATTTGAAGAGATAGCATTTGATAAAAATATGTTTGAAAAAGCTATTGAGTTTCGAATAGGCGGAAAGGTAATTGCCTCTGCGGGAACAATCAATGTTAAAACGAGAAATCATTTTGATATTGATCAACAAGTTGCTTATGCAGAGTTAGAACTAAATAAGATTTTTGATTTTTATTCAGGTAAAAATTTCAAAGTCTCTCCCATACCACAATTTCCATTCTCTAAAAGAGATTATGCAATTATGATTGACAATCATATTGATTTTAATTCGATAAAAGAAAAATCCTTTAAAATAGACAAGAAATTATTATACAAAGTAGACCTATTCGATGTTTACAAAGGAAAAGAATTAACAAAAAACAAAAAATCTTATGGGATTAGTTTTTATTTCTACAATAATGAAAGAACTATTACAGATTCAGAGATAAACATCATATGTAATAAATTAGAAAAAATGTTTATCGATACCTTTGGAGCTGAATTAAGGTAAATTGATAAAACTATAAGAATTAATGATTAATGTGTTTTTAATTAGAAAATAAATAAATTAAATTTGTTTAGTTGAAAAATATGATAAGAAAGACAAATTTATTAAAGGAACTTTCTAAAGTTAATCCTTTAATCACTGAAGAAACAAATTTAAAAACTATTCTAGAATTAGTCTCTTCCATTTCCGAAACTAATAATAATTTTGATTTTGATAAACTCGACAAGGACAGAATTTTTCATTTAGATTCTATAAAAAAAACGTGCATTGATTTTAGATTACGTTTTTTAGATCACAAATATTTCAAAAATTCACTTCCAAAAGAGGCTTTTTCTGAAATATCTAAACTAGAATCAAGTCACAAAACTATACTCTCCAATTTTAAAATCATGGCTCCCTCTAAGTTATTTAGGCTTAAAAATACTGATGATCCACTTTTATTTGTTCCACTCGGGAATAATTATTTCTATTTAGTGCATAAGTGGGGAAATGATTTGCATCCTTACAGAAAACTATTAATGTGGCCATTTAAAAATTTATGGAACATGATATGTTTTCTTCTTTTACTTTCACTAGGATTAACCTACATAACTCCAACTTCGATATTCAGTAAAGTTGAAAGTTGGTCAGTGTTTTGGATGATTTATTTTTTTATGTTTAAAGCTATTGCTTCAATTGTTATTTTTTACGCATTCGCTTTGGGTAAAAATTTTAATAAGGCTATTTGGAACAGCAAGTACAATAAATCTTTATAATGCAAATAGATTATCTATGTGTTTTTTCAGGAAATCATATAGATTCTTTGAATGTAATTGACTCACTTAATAAAATAGATATACATCCAATTGTTAAAAATGAGTCCGAATCTGCAAGACTTGCTGGTTTTGGAATAATTGATAACAAAAAAAAGATATATGTTCACAGAGATGAATTTGGAAAAGCAGAGGAGTTAATAAAATCAATTCTTTAGTAATATCTTTAATTTTATCAGTACATTTTAAATCCTTATATTGCTTTTATGAATAGTGAATTTACTACCACAGACATTATTGTTTTTGCATCTTATGCTTTAATAATTTTAAGTGTTGGTCTTTGGGTTTCAAGAAATAAAAAAGGTAAAACAAAAAGCGCAGAAGATTACTTTCTAGCTAGTAAATCATTGCCATGGTGGGCAATTGGTGCCTCACTTATTGCTGCAAATATATCTGCTGAACAATTTATTGGTATGTCTGGTTCAGGTTTTGCTTTAGGCTTAGCTATAGCATCATATGAATGGATGGCAGCAATTACGTTATTAGTTGTTGGTAAATATTTTTTACCAATTTTTATTGAAAAAAAACTTTACACAATCCCTGAATTTATTGAAAAAAGATACAGTACGAACTTGAAAACTATTCTTGCCGTTTTTTGGATAGCCCTTTTTATTTTTGTCAATCTCACCACAGTTCTTTATTTAGGCGGAAAAGCCTTAGATACAATTATTGGGAGCGGTGATGGCTCAATTATTCTTATTTCAATTATATGCCTTGGCTTTTTTGCTGCTGCCTACTCCCTTTGGGGTGGACTAGCTGCAGTTGCATGGACCGATGTAATTCAGGTAGTATTATTAATTTTTGGTGGTTTACTTATGACTTACTTTGCTTTGACCAATGTAACTGATTCGGGAAATTTTATTGAAGGTTTAAAATTTATCTATAAAAAAATTCCTGAACGATTTACTATGATTTTGTCAAAGGGCGAAATTATAACCCCTAACGGTAGGGATGCTTGGAATGATTTACCTGGTATTGCAGTTCTTGTAGGAGGAATGTGGGTTGCTAATTTATATTATTGGGGATTTAATCAATACATTATACAAAGAACATTAGCATCTAAAAGTCTTGAAGAAGGGCAAAAGGGTATTGCATTTGCTGCTTTTTTGAAATTAATTATACCAATAATTGTTGTACTTCCTGGTATGATTGCATATGTTATGAATTTAGATGAATCTGGAATTTTAACAAAAGAATCAGTTGATATAGGATTTATTGGATCTAATGGAAATATAATTAATGATAATGCTGCTCCCTGGCTGATTAAAAATTTTATTCCTGCAGGTATAAAAGGTCTAATTCTTGCAGCTCTATCAGCAGCAATTGTATCTTCACTTGCTTCTATGTTAAATTCTACTTCGACAATTTTTACAATGGATATTTATAAATCTTTAATTAATAAAAAAGCAGATGACAAGTCCATGGTCAAAGTAGGAAGATTGTCAGTTCTTGTATCTTTAATAATCGCTATGCTTATTGCTCCTCAGTTGGGAAATCTTGGTCAAGTATTTCAATTTATTCAGGAATATACTGGAGTTGTAAGCCCTGGTATATTGGCGGTTTTTTTAATGGGATTATTTTATAAAAAGGCCACTAATAACGCAGCTATATGGGGAGTTACATCTTCAATTCCAATTGCAATGTTTTTTAAAGTTGCTCCAAACGGCTGGTCTTCTTTACCTATATTTATTAATATTCCATTTATGCATCAAATGATGGCAACTTGTATTGGGACAATGTTAATTATTTATTTTATAAGCTATATTGAAGGAAATCAAGACGATCCAAAAGGGATAATAATTACAGATAAACTTTTTCGTACGTCAAGTCAATTTAATTTATCTGCAATTTCAATTATGCTGATAACAGCATTTTTATATGCTTTTTTCTGGTAGAAAAAGTTAATTGTAGAACTTTTCTCTCGTTTCTTTTAAATTTAAATCTTTCATGTAATCATCAAATCGCAAAAGACGATCAATTGCGCCTTTGGGTGTTAATTCAATTACTCTGTTACCAACGGTTTGTGCAAAAGTGTTGTCATGTGTACTAAGTAAAACAGTGCCTTTGAAGTTATTAAGTCCATTGTTAAAAGCAGTAATTGATTCTAAATCAAGATGATTCGTAGGTTCATCAACGATTAAAATGTTTGATTTATTCATCATCATTTTTGATAACATACATCTTACCTTTTCTCCACCTGATAAAACATTTACTTTTTTAAGAGCTTCGTCTCCACTAAAAATCATTTTTCCTAAGAAGCTTCGAATAAATAATTCTTTTTTTTCTTCCTCATCCTCTGTAAATTGTCGGAGCCAGTCAATTAAATTAATATTAGATTTGAAATAATTTGAATTATCAAGAGGTAAATAAGATTTTTTTGTGGTTATTCCCCACTCATATTTACCATTGAAATCTTTTTCTGCACCATTAATTATTTCAAAGAATTTAGTTACAGCTCTTTTATCTCTTGAGAAGAAAATTACTTTTTCACCTTTAACAAGATTAAAATTTATGTTATCGAATAATACTTCTCTCTCTAAAGTATATTTAAGATCTTTAATGTTTAAAATTTGATCACCAGCCTCTCTTTCTTGATTAAAAATAATTGCAGGGTATTTTCTAGACGAAGGTCTTATTTCCTCTATATTTAATTTTTCTATCATTTTCTTTCTAGAAGTTGCCTGTTTTGACTTAGCAACATTTGCCGAAAACCTTGAAATAAATTCTTCTAATTCTTTTTTCTTCTCCTCGGCTTTTTTATTTTGCTGTTGCCTTTGTCTGGCAACAAGCTGACTTGATTCATACCAAAATGAATAATTACCAGAGTAATGATTTATTTTTCCAAAGTCGATATCAGAAATATGAGTACAAACTGCATCCAAAAAATGTCTATCGTGCGATACAACGATTACTGTGTTTTCAAAGTTGGCGATAAAGTTTTCTAGCCAAATTATGGTTTCATAATCAAGATCATTGGTTGGTTCGTCCATTATTAAAACGTCTGGATTTCCAAAAAGTGCTTGTGCTAAAAGAACTTTTACTTTTATGAAGCCTTCGGCTTCATGCATAAATTTTAAATGCATTGACTCAATAACCCCAAGATTAGATAAAAGAGTTGCCGCGTCGCTTTCAGCATTCCATCCTCCTTTTTCTTCATATATTGCCTGAAGCTCCCCTACTTTTTCTCCGTCTTTATCACTAAAATCTGATTTAGAATAAATATTTTCCATTTCATTTTTAATTTCATACAAAACATTATTTCCACGTAAAACCGTATCAATTATTGTATGTTCGTCGTGAGAATTATGGTTTTGTTCAAGAACAGACAACCTTTTACCTGGTTCTAAATAAATACTTCCACTATTAGCTTCCATTTTGCCAGACAAAATTTTTAGAAAGGTCGATTTTCCTGATCCATTAGCACCAATAATTCCGTAACAATTTCCAGGTGTGAATTTAATATTTACATTGTCAAAGAGGATTTTTTTACCAAATTGAACCGATAAATTAGAAGCAGAAAGCAATTTTTATTTTTTTAGTGATGCAAAATTACATAATTTGTAATCTATATCACAATTGTTATTAAAATTTCAAAATGATAATTCATTTGAACAAAATTTTATTCTGGATTTTAATATTTATTTTATTTGTTGGTTGCAAAAAAAATGAAACCAAACCATTAGAAGCATATTTTGCTGGTGAAATAATCAATCCTTCATCCGATAATGTTTTATTATACATTGACAATAAAATCATTGATACCCTAAAATTATCGGTTGACAAAAGGTTTTTTAAAAAATTTGACTCGATAAAATATGGTTTATTTAAGATGGAGCATCTTCCTGAAAATCAAATGCTCATTATTGAATCTGGAGATTCTATATTATCAAGGGCAAATATGTCTGACTTTAACGGCTCTTTATTTTTTAGTGGCAAAGGAGCTGCAAAAAATAACTTCTTAATGGAAACATATTTAAAACTCCAAAATGAAATTTCATATCTATCTTCAAAATACTCTTTAACAACCAAAAGATTCAATAAAATTATCGATTCACTTTATATGGAGAAATTTGTTAATTGGAAAAATCTAATTAATAACAATAATTTTTCAAATTTTTCTAAAAAAATAACTGAAGCATCTTTTATATATCCTTATGCAAATAGAAAAGTAAGATATGCTTTAATTAGAGGAAAATCAGCAAACATAAAAACTGATAGTTTATATTTTGATTACAGAAATAAATTAAATCATAATGATGAAGAATTATCCTTCTTTGAACCATATATTAGTTATTTGATGAGCTATTTAAGTCTTGAAGCTTTAGAAAAAGGCCAAACTTTTTACAAAGCAAAAAACAGCACAGATTTTAATATTAAGAGAATCGAAGTCATTAATGACAAAATTAAAAATATAAAACTAAAAAATATACTTGCAAGAGCAGTTGCATATGAAGAAATAATGAATTCTAATAATCAAAATTCCCATAAGAAATTTTTGAAGTCATATTCTTCAATTAAACCTAGTCAAGAATATTTTAATGAAATAATATCTCTAAGCAATTCTCTTATGCAGATGGGCACAGGTAGGCCTTTGCCAATTGTAATGCTTGAGAACAATAGAGGTAAAGTTATTACTAGCAATAAGGCTTTTATGGGGCAAAAAACGGTTCTATATTTTTGGTCTCAGACCCAGATGAATCATTTTAAAAGAAATGAAGAGAGAGCAAAATTATACAAGGAAAAATTTCCTAATTATAGATTTGTAGGAATTTCAATTCAGCCTTATAATCAACTAGTTAGAAATTATCAGGAAATTATGAATATTAACATTAAGAATCAATTAGCCTTAGTTAATTATCAAACCACTACAAGTGATTGGGTTATAAATCTTTTGAATAAGGGAATTATTTTAGACAAAAATTGTGTTATTCTTGAAGGGTTTGGAAATTTTGGATATGAAAAAAGTTTTGAAAGCCTATTAAGAAAGCATTACAATCTCAATTAATGTCCTACTGCTCATACGTTAATAATGGAAAATTAAATTATTATCATAAAAATTATCATGATAATATTTATGGTTTTCCAGCTAAAAACGATAAAGAACTTTTCGGAAGATTAGTTTTAGAAATAAATCAAGCCGGTCTATCATGGGATATTATTTTGAAAAAAGAAAAGACAATTAAAAATGCATATAAAGATTATTCATTTATCCAAATAGCAGAATTCAATGAATGTGATATACAAAGGCTTCTAAATGATAATGGAACTATAAGAATGAGAAGGAAAATAGAAGCGATAATATATAATGCTAAAAAAGTTCTTTCTATAACTGAAAAACATAATAGTTTTAAATGCTATTTAGACAAACATCATTCACTTACCTTTTCTGAATGGCTATCATTGTTCAAAAAAGAATTTAAATTTGTAGGAAAAGAAATTTGCAGAGAATTCTTAATATCAACAGGATATTTGAAAGGTGCCCACAAAAAGTCTTGTTCCATATATAAAAAAATAATTAAAGAAAAACCAATGTGGCTTTGTAGCTAATTGGCTTTTTTGTGATCATCCAAAAACTTTTTAAGGCCACTATCAGTAAGTGGATGATTTAGTAAACCTACAATTGAAGATAAGGGTGCAGTAACAACATCTGACCCAATTTTAGCGCAATCAATAATATGCATATTGTGTCTTATTGAAGCGGAAAGAATTTCTGTTTTAAAATTATAATTATCAAAAATTTGACGGATTTCTGATATCAAAGACAGTCCGTCAGAAGATATATCATCTAGTCTACCAATAAAAGGAGAAACATAATTCGCACCTGCTTTAGCAGCAAGTAAAGCTTGTCCAGGAGAGAATATTAAAGTACAATTTGTTTTGATATTATTATTTGAAAAGTATTTTAATGCCTTTACTCCATTTTTAGTCATAGGAATTTTAACAACGATCTGATTACTTATCTTGGATAAATGATTTCCTTCTTCGACCATTCCATCAAATTCAGTGGAAATTACTTCAGCGGATACGTCTCCATCAACTATTTCACATATTTTTTTGTAATGATTAATAATATTAGAATCACCCGTTATTCCTTCTTTTGCCATCAAACTTGGATTGGTAGTCACACCGTCTAAAATTCCTAAATTTTGAGCTTCGGTTATCTGATCAAGATTGGCTGTGTCAATAAAAAATTTCATATTTAACTATATTTTGTAATGATCCATCATTAATTTTTGATATAATTTTTCCGGTAATATCTTTTTTAAAGATATACTAAACTTTTGTAAAAAGTGTCCTACTTTGTAATGAATCCTAGGGTTTTTACTTTTTATAATTTTTAGTGTAAGTTTAGCAACTTCAATAGGATCTCTAGAGTCAGTGTCCATATTATATTTACTAATTTCAGTGAATTTTTTGTACTTATTATAATAAGGTGAGTTTGTATTTAATTCCAATTTAATCCTTTTATCAAAGATTTCGGTTTTGTAATCTCCAGGAGCTATATTTACAACTCGTATTCCAAAATCTTTAAGCTCCATGTTTAGAGAAGCTCCTAAACATTCCATCGAGTATTTGCTAGCACAGTAAATACTCCCAAAAGGGATATTATTGTAACCTGCAATTGACGTTATGTTTACAATTAAACCTCTTTTATTTTTTCTCATAGAAGGAAGTGTCGCTTGAATTAAATCAATATGTCCAAAAAAATTTGTGTCGAATAAGTGTTTTGCATCTTTAATTGAAATTTCTTCAATAGGGCCGGCAAAACCAGAACCAGCATTATTTATTAAAACATCAATTTTACCCTCTATGGATAAAACTTTTTCTACAAGTTTTTTTGAGTCCTTAAATGAGGTCAAATCATACTTTAGTAATTCTAGTCCCTCAAAATTAGAATACTTTTTTGGATTTCTAGAAGTCCCATAAACCCTGAATCCATTGGATGATAAAAGCTTTGAAATAGAGCGGCCGAAACCTGTCGATGCACCAGAAATTAAAACAACTTTTTTCATTTAAATAAAAAAAGGGTAAGCTTTCTATATCACACCGCTACGACCACATACCCTTGCTGTGTTCCCACCCTGGGGGATTCTATAGGAGCTGGTTGTATAGGACTTACCCAAAGACAAATATACAATCAAGAGTTTTGAAATTTAAAAATTATTAATTTTTTTTAAATAAATTTACACTAAATGAAGTGGATATTTTTATTGTTTAGTCTTGCGATTGTTAACTTTTGTGAAAACAAAAAAAGTCTTAAAAACTTTACTGTTTTGACGAATAAAAAGGTTTTTATTCCAGGTGACACATTAAAAATTTCATTAAAAAAAATCACTAAACTAGACTATGATTCAATTACATATTATAAGGACGGTAAAAAAATAACTTCAGTTCATAAAATTGGAAGAAAATTAGGTGACAAAAAAATAACTGTAAGAGTCTTTAAAAAAAATAATTTTAGAGAAAATTCATTTAATATCAGGGTCTTATCTCAATTAACACCTAAGCTTTTTACGTATAAAATAATTAATGAATATCCTCACGACATTAATTCATACACTCAAGGACTCGAGTTTTATGACGATCGTCTTTTCGAAAGCATCGGTCTTAGAGGAAAATCAGCACTTAAGGAAATAGAATACAGGTCAGGCAAAGTCGTTAGAAATTTACCTATTGATGATGCTTATTTTGCCGAGGGAATAACATTATTTGATCAAAAAATATACCAACTAACATGGCAATCCAAAATAGGATTTATTTATGATCTAGAAAGTTTTGAATTAATTGATTCATTTCCATACAAAAAAAGTGTTGAGGGTTGGGGGTTATGTAATGATGGTAAGTTAATCTATAAATCTGATGGAACATCAAAAATTTGGATTATTGAACCTGATACTCTTGAAGAAATAGACTTTATACAAGTCACAACAAATAAATCAATTATATCAAAAATTAATGAAATGGAATGGATTAATGGAAAGATTTACGCAAACACTTATCAATTTAATAAAGATATAATCTTAATTATAGATCCAGAAACTGGATCAGTAGAAGGTGTAGTTGATTTCAACGGTTTAAAGAAAAAAGTGAAAAATCACTCTAAAATTGATGTTTTAAATGGTATTGCCTACAAAAAAAATTCAAAAACAATTTTTATTACAGGTAAGAATTGGAACAAGCTTTTTGAGTTACAAATAATAGAAAAATAATATTTCTAAGCCGTAAAAAGAGGTCTTTTATTCATAAAATCATGTACCTCATTAGCGATTGAACTTAATTTTGAGTCGTCCAAAGAATTACAGATTGAACAATCTATTAAATTAACAACCTTCCTTATATCACTCTCTATAAGACCACGAGTTGTCACGGCAGCAGTTCCAAGTCTTATTCCACTTGTAATAAAGGGTGACTTATCGTCGAAAGGAACCATATTTTTATTTGTTGTTATGCTTGATTTTACTAATGCTAATTCGGCGTCTTTCCCATTTATATTTTTATTTCTCAAATCAATTAATACTAGATGGTTATCTGTCCCATTTGATATTATTTTGTAATCAAGTTTTTCAAGTTCATTAGCCATAGCTTTTGCATTTTTTATCACATTCTCACAATAATTTTTGAAAGATGGCTGCAGACATTCTTCAAAAGCAATTGCTTTTGCAGCTATTACATGTTCTAATGGTCCTCCCTGATTTCCAGGAAAAACCGCCATATCAATAAGGTTTGACATTTTCTTCAATTTTCCATTTTTCAATTTAATATTAAATGGATTGTCAAAATCTTCGCCCATTAAGATTAACCCTCCTCTTGGTCCTCTCAGAGTTTTATGTGTAGTAGTAGTTACTACGTGACAATGAGGAATAGGATCATTTAAAAAACCTGAAGCGATAAGACCACTTGGATGTGAAATATCTGCTAATAAAAAAGCACCACAAGAGTTGGCTATTTCTCTAAACTTTTTAAAATCTATATCTCTTGAATAAGCAGATGCTCCTGCAATTATCATTTTAGGATTAATTTTTTTTGCTAGAGTACTTATTCTTTCATAGTCTAATATTCCTGTATCCTTTTCAACCCCATAGAAGTGAGCATTATATAGCCTTCCAGAAAAGTTTACTGGTGAGCCATGAGTTAAATGACCACCATGTGACAAATCAAATCCAAAGATGGTGTCACCTGGTTTTAAAAAAGCGTGAAACACAGCAGTATTGGCTTGTGAACCAGAATGAGGTTGAACATTGGCGTATTCAGCACCAAATAATAACTTAGCTCTATCAATCGCAATTTGCTCTATTTCATCAATAACTTCACAACCACCATAATATCTCCTACCAGGGTAACCTTCAGCATATTTATTGGTCAAAATGGAACCAGTTGCTTCCATAACTGCTGGAGAGGTGAAATTTTCAGACGCTATTA
>CACJHA010000003.1 GCA_902593075.1 uncultured Bacteroidota bacterium | reverse complement strand
TCCTGTCCAATATTCCCTAATAATCCTTGATGTCTAGATATTACAACCTCTGGAGTCCATTTTTGAGGTTTTATTCCTAACATTTTAAATGGTAGTGGGAGCTTTTTTGGGGTTTTTAGAATCTCGTCAATATATGCATTAACCCCACTTACAAAAGACTCAATAATTTGTTTACCTTTCGGATGATAATGATTTAATTCGTCATCCATGTTTCCTCTAAACTTAAATAACCTAACCCCAATATCTCTGTCAAGTTCTCTAGATCCCAAGATTTCTGATAAATTACCCAATGCTTGCCTTCTCCATATCTCAAATTGAAACAATCTGTCTTTTGCTGCAGCGTAACCTTGAGCGAAAAATAAATCATTTTCATTCTCCGCGTATATATGATTGATTCCCCAATTGTCTCTGAAAATTTCTACTTTTTTCGCGATGCCATCGACATTTTTTTTACTAGTTGAAAAATTGTTTTTATTGTCAGAACAATTAAAAAAAACAAACACAAAAATTATAAATAAATATCTATACATATTTGATAAATATATGACTAAATTGAGTAACAGATGTCTTATTAATCTAACATAATGAAAAATGAATTTATTTAATTTTTTTGTGGTCAACATGTTGAACAAAACTAAACAGATTATAAAAATTTTCTTTTTTCTAGTTTTTATTTTTGAATGTGCTTCTCAAGCAAATAATACTGAAAGTAGTTTTCTATCTAGTAATCGTTTGGTACTTGGTGACTTAAAACTAAAAACAGCCTCTTTGGATTTAGGAGATATTGATGGTGACGGAGATATAGATATCGTTGTTGCAAATGGAAGACATTGGCCAGCACAGAATCAAGTTTTCTTTAACAATGGTAACGGTATTTTTACAGTTTCAAAGAATTTAGGTGCCTTGAGTAGTACCAGTTATTCAACAGAATTAGGCGATTTCGATAATGATGGGGATCTAGATATTGCTGTTGGAAACGACAGAGCTCCAAATAATATTTTTGAAAATGATGGCAAAGGGAACTTTATATTTAAAGGAAATTTTGGAAGCATGAACTCACCAACCAGAAATATTGTGTTGTCAGATATCGATCAAGATAATGATTTAGATATTCTAATTACAAACAGAGGTTATGTAAATGAAATATGTTTAAATGATGGTGATGGTTATTTCAATCAAGTTTTGTTTTTTGGTTCAAAGTCAGATTCAACAATTGATGTTGAGGCAATTGATATAGACTTTGATGGAGATATTGATTTAATTTTAGCAAACAGAGATAATCAAAAAAACTTCATTTATTTAAATGATGGTAAATTAAATTTCAATAAAAAAATTTCTTTTGGAAGTGAAAACGAAAATACTAGAGCAGTTGAAGTTGCCGATATAAATAATGACAATTTTTATGACATTATTTGTGCTAATATCAATGCTCCTAATACAATTTTTTACGGCGATAAAAGTTTGAACTACAATATATCCAATCACTTTGATAAAGAAAATGATTTATCTTACTCTGTTGACATTGGAGATTTTGATAATGATGGAGACCCCGATATAGTGATTGGAAATTCAAAAAGCCCTAATTCAGTTTTTTTCAATCTAGGAAAAATGGGATGGAAAAAAGAATTAATTAAAAAAGAAAATTTTAACACCTATGATATTAAAGCCTTTGACATAAATGGTGACTCTTTTCTGGACATAATTGAGAGTAATTCGGATGATTTGAACTATTATTACTTAAATAAAAATAAATAGTCTTTATGAAAAAATTAATTTTATTTTTTTTGATGGGCTTTCACTTTAACGTTTTATCTCAAAGCGTGAAAGGTCCACTGGATTTTAGATATTTTGGAACTGCTGGTTTTGAAATTACGGATGGGAAAACTATAATTTTACTTGACCCATATATATCGAGAATAAAATTAGGGCAATCTTCAATTAAACTTCCATCTAATCTTAAAAGTTCTGAGATTAATAGCAATGACCAAAGAAAAAGTTTTAAAAGAACCGATGTCTACGAATCAGACACTATTTTAATTAAAAAAATTATTCAAAAAGCAGATTTTATTTTTATTCATCACTCTCATTTTGATCATCTTGCTGATGTCCCTTTTATTGCAAAATTAACAGGTGCCAAAATTATTGGAACAGAAACAACTATTTCTATATTGGAAGCCTACGGAGTAAAAAAAGATAAACTTTACACTGTGAAAGGAGGAGAAGATTATCAATTTGATGGGTTCTCTGTTCGTGTAATCCCTGGAATACATTCTGCATTAGCTGATAAACACTACTTTAGTTCAGAAACTTACAAAAGTGGAGAAGTTGTGGCACCCTTGAGGATAAATCAATTTATTGAAGGAGGATCTTTAATGTTTATGTTAAGAATAAATAATCAAAAAATTTTGACCATGGGGTCTATGAACTTTATCGAAAGAGAAATTGAAGGTCTTGACCCAGATATATTACTAGCTGGGGTTAATCTTTCTAGATTTAACATGTATAAATATGATGAAAGATTGTTAACTGTAACTGGTTTCCCTAGAATAGTAATTCCGACTCACTGGGACAATTTTAGAATGCCTTACAGTTTTTCACAAGAAGTTAGTATAAAAAATAAATTAATCCCATTTCGAAAAAAAGTAACTGAGGTCTCACCAAAGACAAAAGTAATTTTCCCTGTGCATCTTCAGAAATTTATAGTTGAATAAGAATTAATTATTTAATTAACCTCTAACTTTTATATAAAACCTTAACTTTAAGTTAATTAGATAAATAATTTAAACCCATTAAACCATGACAAACAATATTTTAAAGATAAGTCTTGTGATATTCTTTTTTTCATATCTCAATCTTCGAGGTCAAGAACCTTTAACTGAAGAGAAATCTATTCCTAATTTCAAGGAGCTAAAATACAGAAATGTTGGTCCCACTAGAGGCGGTAGGGTAACTTCAGTTTGTGGCGTAAATAATAATCAATTTACATTTTACATGGGAACAACTGGTGGAGGTTTGTGGAAATCAACAGATGCTGGTTTGAATTGGAATAATATAAGCGATGGTTTCTTTAAATCACCTTCAATAGGAGCAATCAGAGTTTATCAAAAAAAACCATCTATAATTTATGTTGGTACTGGGTCCGATGGTATCCGATCCAATGTAATTGTAGGTAAAGGAATTTATAAATCAACAGACGCAGGTAAATCATGGTCCCATATTGGTCTTAAAAATGTAGGACAAATTGGAGCTGTTGAAACTCACCCAGACAATCCAGATATAGTCTATGTAGCTGCTATCGGGCAACCCTTTCAACCAAATGAAGAAAGAGGTTTATATAAATCTTTAGATGGAGGAAAAACATGGGAAAATATTCTTTTTATTTCTAATAAAATAGGTGTCGTTGATATTGAACTATCCCCCGACAATCCAAATGTAATATATGCTGCCTCTTGGAGAGGAGAGAGAAAACCTTGGACAATTATTAGTGGATCAGAAGAAGGGGGCATATATAAATCTACTGATGCTGGTAAAACTTGGAGGAAATTAAAAAAAGGTCTTCCTAAAGGGTTAATTGGCAAAATAGACCTTGCTACAACTGCTGCAGATCCTGACAGAGTCTATGCTCTGATTGAGGCTGATAATAGTCAGGGTGGAGTTTATACATCATATGATAGAGGTAAAAACTTTACTCCAATGAGCTACAGAAAAGAATTAGTTAATAGACCTTTTTATTACTGTAATCTGGAGGCAGATCCAAAAAATGCAGATATCATTTTTTCCAATGCGAATAGATTTATGATATCTAGTGATGCAGGTAAAACTTGGAAAATAATGAGAACCCCGCATGGTGACAATCATGATATATGGATTAACCCTAACAACACCAACATATGGATCCAGTCTAATGATGGAGGTGCAAATATCACATTTAATGGTGGTAAAAGTTGGACCACTCAATTTAATCAACCAACAGCAGAAATTTATCAAGTTGAAGTTGATAATCAATATCCCTACTGGCTCTATGGCGGTCAACAAGATAATTCAACTACTATTTCAGTTCCTAGTCTTCCTCCATATCCAATGCAAGCAGGACCTAATGCTTGGATAATGCAAACAGGCGGATGTGAAACAGGACCTGCTGTTCCAAATCCAATAAATCCAAATATAGTTTATTCAAATTGTAAAGGAAGATTTGGTGTATATAATAAAGAAACCGGTCAAGAAAAGCAGTTTTATGTTGGAGCAGCTAATATGTATGGACACAACCCAAAAGACCTTAAATTTAGATTCCAAAGAGTCTCGCCAATTCATATTTCACCTCACGATGAAAAGGTTATTTATCATGGGTCCCAGTTTGTTCACAAAACTACAGACCAAGGAATTACTTGGGAAAAAATTTCCCCTGATCTAACTGAATTTGATCCAAGTAAACAAGTAATTTCAGGTTCGCCGATTACAAGAGATGTGACCGGAGAAGAATTCTATAGCACCATTTATTCCATCAGAGAATCTGCTATTGAAAAAGGGCAGATTTGGGTTGGATCTAATGATGGACTTATTCATATTACAAGAGATAGTGGTAAAAGTTGGAAAAATGTTACCCCAAAGAGTTTAAAAAAAGGTGGTAGAGTAGATTCCGTTGAACCATCAAAACACGAACAGAGCACTGCATTTGTGACTGTTTTGAGATATCAACTTGGTGACTGGTCTCCATATATATATAAAACAACGAACTATGGAGAGACTTGGAAATTAATAACAAACGGTATTCCCTCGGACTTTCCAGTAAGAGTGGTTAGAGAAGATCCCAATGCAAAAGGATTGTTATTTGCTGGGACAGAATTTGGAATATTTATTTCAAGAAACGGCGGAGAAAATTGGGAATCATTTCAACAAAATCTACCAATTACTCCTATAACTGATCTTAAAGTTCATAGAAATGATATTATCCTTTCAACTATGGGTAGGTCATTTTGGATCTTAGATAGAATTAATTTTTTACATCATGATTATGAAGTTGATAGGCCCTATCTAGTTAAACCTTCTGAAACTTTCAGATACAGATATAGAGCGTCTAGGAATTCAAATAATTTTTACCCTCAATCTGGTGTGGTTTTAGATTATTATTTAAATAATGATGAACACGAAAAAATAAATATTTCCTTTTATGATAAAGACGATAATCTAATAAATTCATTTTCAAATTCATCGGTTGAAGACAAAACAGACACATCTTATAATATGGCATTGAGTCAATACGAATCTATAACTACAAAGAGCTTAAAAATTCAATCTGGTTTAAACAGATTTAGGTGGGATATGAGACACCGAGGGTCATGGGATAAAGATGAAAATAAATCTTTCAAAAATGGACCTCTTGTTTGTCCTGGAAAATATAAAGCTGTGCTGTCTTTAGGCGAGAAAAAGTTAATGACAGAGTTTATTATAAGGAAGGACCCAAAATTATCTGTTTCAAATCAGGATCTTAGAAATTTAGAATTATTTCAACTTAAAGTTACTAAGAAGATTACGGAAGCCAAAAATCTAGAAAATAAAATTGAAAAAATGCTTTCGGAAAAAAAATTGAACAAAAGGGATAAAAATCTAGTCTTAAAAGTTCAAGAGGATATGACAACCAAAGAAGGGACTTACATGCAGCCAATGCTAGTAGCACAATACAACTACTTATATAGCATGTTATCTAGATCAGATCAAGAAATTGGTAACGATGCTCACTTAAGATTAAATGAATTAAATGAAAGGCTTGAAAAAAACAAAAAAATAATTAATTCTATTTCACCATAAATAAGTACTTAAAGATCATTTGGCATAATATTAAGGTGGTTTTTTTTCCAAATCTTCCTTCTTGTTATATCATCTACATTACCACCAGATAGAATAATAAGAATTTCTTTTTTTTGTGATTGTTTTTTCAACCATCTAAAAGCAGCGTCCATTGTCATTGCGCAAGTAGGTTCGATTTGAATTTTTAGCATATGACTTAACCACTGTGTCCAATAAATAATTTTGTCTTCATCAACCTCATAGAATTCATCTAATTTTTTTAAAAATTCAAAAGTTATATCACCTACCGCCATAGTCATTGCTCCGTCAGCTATTGTATTGGGAATTCCTTTTAATCTTTGAATAGAATTCAATCTAACGGATTGAACAGCATCGTTAGCATTTAAAGGTTCTGCACCAATTACTTTTGCAGAAGGACACAATTGTCTGGTAGTAATAAGAGCTCCCGATAGGAGTCCACCTCCGCCACATGGTGCAAAAACGGCATCGACTGACTTTAGTTTTCTAAATGCTTCAAGAGTCGCAGTACCTTGCCCAGCAATAACTTGCTTGTTGTTAAACGGTGGTAACCAATAAACATCTTCATTTCTAGACGCATTTAGTACTTTATTATCAGATTCGTCTCTAGTGGGTGAAAGAACAACTTCAGCACCGTATGATCTAGTTGCTTGAATTTTAATTTTGGATGCATAGTCTGGCATAAAGATAGTTGATGGTATTCCAAATTGACGTGAAGCCCAGGCGACCGCTTGGGCGTGATTACCAGAACTATTTGCGACTATTTTTCTTGGTTTTTTATCCTCCTCTACAAGCCAGGAAATAGCATTACTAGCTCCTCTCGATTTAAATGCTCCAATTTTTTGAAAGCTATCGGCCTTGAAAAATATTTTGTGTCCTAACCAATCATTTAAAATTGAAGACGAAATAATCGGTGTATCAACAATGAACTTACTAATTCTGTTTTTTGCTTCAACTATATCTTTAAACGTTGGTTTACTCTTCAAATCTAGGAGGTCATTATTTGTCATTGAAGTTAAATAAAAATTTGAATAGGGGTTAAATATTCAATTTATTTTTTAATTTGATTAATATTAACTATAAATCAATTTAAAATGAAAAAAACTATTTTGTCTTTTTCTTTGTTTGTATTATGTATTATAAACATACAAGCACAGGAAATATGGATGTCTTATGATTTAAAAGTAAAAAAAGGAATGTCCGAAAAATTTGAGCAAGCAGCAGCAAAAAAAACGAGAATGTTTAATAAAAATGCTGAAGACGCTATTTTTACTTTCCAGTATAGAGATGGTGAAAAACAAGGTCAATATCAAAGAGTTGTTGGATATAAAGACTGGGATTTTATGAACAATCAAAATCCAAATGGTAAACAACAAAAATACTGGAGAGACAATGTTTCTCAGTATATTGAGAGTCAAGAAGGATGGAAAGTTTGGAGAAGATTGGTTGCAGTATCTCATAACTGGAATCCTGACACTACCTTCAAGCACATGTATGTTTTAAGGAGGTTTATTAAACCGGGCCAAGACCAGGATGTTTTTAATTTCTTACAAAGAACAAAAATGGTAAGAGAAAAATATAATCATACAGGAATTAGAGGGGTCTTTAGAGTTCTTTCAGGTGGTAATACCAATGAATTTATAATATGTAGAGGTTTTGATAAGTTTGGAGAAATGGGAGAATTTCAAGGCACAGATAAAAATCTTGAAGACTTATACAATGAAATGTTTGGATGGAATGCATATCGAAAAGACGCTAGATTTTATAACGATGCTCTTGAGATGTATAGCAGAACGACTGAAAGACTTACATTCATGGAAGAACTAAGCACCAAATTGTGAAGGTAATATTTAAACCATAAAAAAAACCCTCTATTCTGAGGGTTTTTTAATACCCTGGATTTTGTGCCATTTCTGAATTACTGTCCATTTCACTTTGTGGGATGGGCAGTAATAATTTTGGATCATTAGATTGAAGACTTCCAACATTTTTACCAAGTCTTTTGTGATCATGTATAAGGTGACCCTCAAAAGCAAGCTCAAGCTGCCTTTCATTAAAAATTATGTCAATACTAAGCTCTGATAACGGTTTGGCATTAGATCTTGCTCTTAAAGTATTTATCTCAGATAGTGGTGTCATACCTTCAGAACTGGAAAGTCTAAAATTTGACTCAGCCCTAATTAGGTGCATCTCCGCCATTCTAAGAACTGGTACATTACCATACTGATTTGTGAATTTTGAAGTAAGAGTTCCTCCATTATCTGGACTGACATAGTTGAAAGAATACCTCGCATCATTTAAATCGTCTCCAAATAATTCAAAATAAGCTGGTTGCAAAGTAATATCTCCCTGCCTTCCTCCATTTGACTGAGAGGCATAAAAAATAATACATTGGTTGGTTCCTCCTTGACTAGTAACTTGAAATGCAAAGATATCTTCAACTCCGTCAACGTCATTGTTAAATGCGCCAGCGAAAGTATCAGCTAACTCGTGGCCACTATTTACAATTACATCGTGAGCTGCATCTAAAGCGTTGCTATACTCTGAACGTTGAAGATATACTCTTGCAAGTAAAGCTTTTGCAGCATATTTATCCGCAAAAAAATCATTTGACGGAGGTAGTAAGTTGTATGAGTCATTTAAATCTGAAATAATTTGATTGTAGATTTCTTCTTCAGAGCTTCTTTGTATGTTGAGGTCAGAGCTATAATCTACAATTCCTTCTATTCTCAGAGGCACACCTCCAAAATGTCTCACAAGATCAAAATATGCAAGAGCCCTAAGAAACTTAGCTTCACCCTCAACTCTATTACTTTCAGTTGTTTGATTGATAACTGAAATATTATCAATAACTAAGTTTGCCTGATTGATAACTTCATACGAATTTTGCCATAATCCCTCAACAAATGAATTATCAACTAAAATATTTTTTGTAAAAATTTGTCTTGGTTCTAAAAATGTTCCCTCCCATGATATTTGCTCAGATGCTCCAAGCAAATCTGAAATAACATGATTACGCCCACCAAAAGATGCACTTTGCCCAGCTTCTTCATAAGTCCCAATTAATATATTTTTTATTGTGTTTTCCTCCGATAGTGCTTTGTCTACAGATATACTTTGTGCTGGTTCAATGTCTAACTTTTGATCGCAAGAAAATAAGATCACACAAATAAATATTATTAAAGTTTCTGTTATTTTTCTCATAATTAAATTAAAAACCTAAGTTTAAACCAATTGATATAGTTCTAGCTGAAGGAGCTGAATAAAATACTTGTCCAATTCCTCCAGCATCTGTTCTAGATTCTGGATCGTATCCAGAATAATTTGTGAAGGTTAAAAGATTAAATCCTGACAAGTAAACTCTTCCATTTTTTAATTTTAACCTTTCATTTATTTTACCTGGGAAATTATATCCAATAGTTAGATTTCGTAGTCGAATAAAATCAGCATCTTCAAGATATCTTGTTGAATGACCCGTTCCATTTGACCATCCTAGTCTTGCTTGAGGAACATCAGTTTCATCTCCAGGGTTTTGCCATCTATTGAGCTGGTCTTTGGTCTGATTATCAAACCAGTCACCATTTGCAGATTGAAATCTTCCAGCAGAATTATATATACTAGCTCCAAATTCTCCTTGGAAAATCATGGTGAAATCAAAATTTTTATAGTTTAATGTATTTGTAAAACCAAAAATAAATTCAGGTAGTGGATTTCCAGCAACTATCCTTTCAGCATCAGTGTATTCGTTAGTAGTAGATTTATTTAATGTTCCATTTTCTTCGGTGTTTACATAATAAAGGGCATCTCCATTTTGAGAGTCAACACCTGCGTACTCAGGTAAATAAAAAGAATAAAGTGCTTCTCCTTCCCTAAGAATATTTCTAGAATTTATAACATCATTACCTCCAGGTAAGGTAACTACCTCACTAGTATTAATCCCAATATTAAAACTTGTTTTCCAATTGAAATCTTCCTTTGTAATATTTTTAGTATCCAATAAGAATTCAAAACCTGAGTTCTTAAGTCTACCAATATTTTTTGTGATACTTGAAGCTCCAGAAGAAAGCGGAAGAGGCTGATCAAAAAGAAGGTTATCAGTATCCTTATTATAATATGTTATTTCTCCTGAAATTTTATTTTCCAGAATTCCAAACTGTAAAGAAATATCTGTTTGCGCTGAACTTTCCCATGAAAGTTGCGCATTTTCAGCCTGAATTGGAGCAATCCCTGGTCTTTGATTATATGAAACTCCACCAAATAAACCTCGCGAAGCAAAGTTTCCAATTTCAGCATTCCCAACTTGCCCCCAGCTAGCTCTAAATTTTAAAAAATTAATTACATCGTTATCTTTAAGAAAACTTTCCTCAGAAAGAATCCATCCAGCAGAGAATGAAGGGAATGTCCCATACTGAGCATTTTTTCCAAATCGAGATGATCCATCATAACGTAGTCCTAACTTAAGCAAATATTTATTTTTAAAAGAATATGTCAATCTTGAAAAATATGAAACAAAACTGTAAGCAGTAGCGTTTCCACTTCCTGAGGTGATTTCTGCTGCACTCGATAACGTTTGAAAATCATCCGTTGGAAATTGTTCTCCTTGAACACTTGTAAAACGTCTATTACTCTCGTTGTATTCAGTACCTAAAACAGCATTTAAAACATGGTCTTCATTAAAATTTTTATCATAGGTGAGATAATTTGAAAAAATGTAATTTTCCGTCTGAACATTGGTAGCTGTTCCTTCACCGTTAGTAGACTGAAAAGGTGTTTTACTTCCTCTAAACTGATCTTCAGTTTGAGCATAGGAATCAAATGCAAAACTTGAAGTAAATTTTAAGTTTGGGATAATTTTGTAATCTCCTGAAATTTTTCCTGTCGCCCTTCTAATTATAGTATTGAAAAATCCATATTTATCCTCGAGTAAAAAATTTGGATAAACTGTATTTGAAAAAGGTTCCCCATCAAGAAAAGCTGGTGAAATTGGAGCCTGAGCAATTGCCTGAAGTGGAGTTACAAAGGCGTTATCATTTGCTATTCGATCTATTTTTGACCTATTAAAACCTAAATTCATCGATAATGAAAATTTATCTGAAAAATTGTGGCTTATATTAGTTCTAGCATTAATTTTTGTCAATTCATTTCCTCTTACTATTCCCTTTGTATCATTGTAGGATACAGAAAAATAATAATTTGTTTTATCACTTCCCCCAGACATAGAAATATCCGCATCTCTTGTGTAGCCATCTACTAAAGCCATTTTTTCCCAATCCGTGTCATAAGCTCCTTCTTGCCATGTATAGTCAGAGTACCTGTCAAACCTTGCTTCTACGTAAGCTGCACCATTTCCTGGCCATCCTCCATAGGCAAGTCCATTTTCAGCAGCCTCTGTAAATATTTCTATATATTCATCTGCATTCATCCAATCTCTTGTTTTAGCCGGAGAACTAAACCCATTTGAGAAGTTAACATTGAAGCTAGCTTCTCCGGATCTTCCTTTTTTTGTTGTTATAATAACTACACCGTTTGCCCCTCTTGACCCATAAATTGACGCAGCAGAGGCATCTTTAAGTATATCTATAGACTCAATTTCAGAAGGGTTTAAGGTAATTAGCGGATTAGTAGGAGCTCCATTACTTGACTCATTATCATTAATTAAGGGCACACCGTCCAAAACGTACAAAGGGTCTGAACCTGCACTTATACTGGATTGTCCTCTAATTCGAAAATTTAATCCAGCCTCGACTTTACCATTAGTCTGATTAATTTGTACACCCGCTACTCTTCCTGTGATTGCATTAAATAAGTTTGGAGTCGGGACATCGCTTAAATCCTCAGACGTTACTCTAGCAACATTGTCGGTTAAAGTTACCTTTTTTTGAGACCCATAGCCAACGACTACGACTTCTGCTAACTCATTGGAAGGATTAAGCGTCACATCTATTTTATCTTGTTCCCCTACCAAAATTATAGTAGATCCATAGCCAACAAAACTAAATTCTAAGCTAGAGTTTTCACCTATATCAATTGTATAATTTCCATCAAAATCTGTACTCACACCATTAGTAGTACCAACTTCAACAACTGAAGCACCTGGTAATGGAATGCCAATTTCATCTACAACCACACCCGTGACCGTTTTTTGACCAACAAGGATTGTTATAAAAAAGATGATAAATGAAAATGATAAAAATATTTTTTTCATTGATTGCAATTGGTTAATTGCAAATATATGATATTTAAACTTTTAGTAAATATTATTTAGTTTTTGGATTAATGAATTCTAAATAATTTTTATCTAGATTTAAATTTTTTTAATCCGTCAATTAATTTTGGAACTACCTCAAAAGCATCACCAATAACTCCATAGTCAGCCGCTTTAAAAAAAGGTGCTTCCGGATCATTATTAATAACAACCTTGCATTTTGAAGCATTAATCCCCGCAAGATGCTGAATTGCACCTGATACCCCGATTGCAATATACAAGTTAGATGCCACCGGCTTACCTGTTTGACCTACGTGCTCGCTATGAGGTCTCCAACCCATGTCTGAAACTGGTTTTGAGCAAGCTGTAGCAGCTCCTAATATTTTTGCTAAATCTTCAACTAAATTCCAGTTTTCTGGACCTTTTAAACCTCTGCCACCTGAAACCACAATTTCAGCGTCAGCTATAGAAATTTTTTCTTCATCTTCTTTAATAGATTCAACTTGCACATTTGACTCTAGACTTTCAGGAATATAATCTTTTACTTCAAGTTTACTTTCACTTTCAAATATCCCAAATGAATTATTTAAAATTCCTATAATTTTATAATTTGTTTTAAGTTCTGTAAATACGAATCCCTTGTTTGTAAATGCACTTCTTTTTAAAATCAGTGGGGAAATACTCGAAGGAAATTCAATAACATTAGTCGCGTAACTTGCATCCAAAGAAATAGACACTATAGGAAAAATAAAACGTGAATCCGCACTAGATCCTGTTATAAAAAGTGTTCCTTCAAGATCTTTAAAAGTTTTACACAATAAATCAGCATAGCTTTTTGCATCAAATACATGATCAGTTTTAATATTGATTAGTTTTTCAACCCCATATTTTTGTATTTTAAGAGGTTCATCTGAATTAAAAGCAATACCATACAAATTAGATTTTGTTTCATCAGCTAATTTTCTACCGTATGAAGATACCTCTAAGGCACTTTTTTTGAAATTCCCATTTTCTGTTTCTAAATAAACTACAATCGCCATACTAAATTACTTTTGCCTCATTATGTAACAAATCTATCAGATCATTTATATTTTCGGGGTTTACAAGTTTTACTTCACCTTTTGGTGGAAGTTTTTCATATTTCACTGTTTTTGTTTGAAGTTTTTGAAATTTAGCTTCAATAATCGTCAAGGGTTTTTTTCTTGACATCATAATGCCTCTCATATTTGGAATTATCAAATCACTTTCTTCAACAAGCCCTTTTTGCCCACCAATAACTAGAGGTAGAATCCCAGATATTTCTTCTTTTCCCCCATCTGTTTCTCTAGTTGCTTTGAAATTGGATTGATCCACATCTAAACTCACGCAATTGCTGACATAATTCGCGTTTATCAAAGTTGCGATCATTCCTGGAACCATTCCGCCATTATAATCGATTGACTCTCTTCCTGCAATTATTAGATTATATTCTTTGTCCTTTATGAAATCAGAAATTTCTCTTGCAACCTGATTGGCATCCATTGGATTTATGTCAACCCTAAAAGCTTGATCTGCCCCAATAGCAAGAGCTTTTCTAAGTATAGGATCCGTATCAATCCCACCAACACATATAGCATGTACTTCACAGCTTTCCTTTTCTTTTAACCAGATTGCTCTAGTTAAACCAAATTCATCATTAGGATTTATGATGTACTGTACACCAGATTTATCAAATTGAGTTTCATTTTTAATAAAATTAATTTTTGATGTTGTATCGGGAACACTACTAATACATACCAAAACCTTCATTCTTCTTTACAATGTTTTTATTATGCTTTAAATTTAAGTATTATTCTTGCATAATAAAATTTTTTAATCAATTTATGTGGCAAATTTGATTGGATAAGGGTTTTTTGCATCTTTATCATATCCATAAAAACCCCTTTTAGTCTTGTATCCCAAATTACCTTCTTCAACCATTTTAATAAGTAATTGATTTGGTGAATACTTTTTCTCACCAAAACCATTTTCTAAGACTTTCAAAACCGATAAACAAACATCTAAACCTATTAAATCTGCTAATCTTAGAGGACCCATAGGATGTCCCATCCCTAGTTTCATTATTTGATCAATACTATAAACATCTGCAACACCCTGTGATAAGGTTTCAATTGCTTCGTTTATCATAGGAAGTAAAATTCTATTTGAAACAAAACCAGGAGAATCCTTAACCAATAAAGGAGATTTATTAATTTTTTTAGTTAAAGTTTTAATTGAATCAATGGTTTTTTCACTTGTTCTATTACCAACAACTATTTCAACTAATGGCATTACTGGAACCGGATTCATAAAATGCATACCTATAATCCTGTCTGAATAACGAGTTTTGTGTGCTAGATTTGATATAGATAATGAGGATGTATTGGATGAAATTATAACGTCACTTTTACATATCAAATCTAAATCTTTAATTAACTTCTTTTTCAGTTTAAAATTTTCAGGAACGGCTTCAACAACTAGTTCTACATTTTTGACAGATTCATTAAATTCTTTTGTGAATATTATGTTTGATAGTATATTTTTTTTTTGTTTCTCATTAATTGTTCCTTTTCTTATTTGCCTGTCAATATTAATGGAAATTATTTTTTTTGATTCTGTTAATATTTTTTCATTCAAATCAATCAAACTTACTTTTAACCCAAACTGAGCCATAATATGAGCAATCCCTATACCCATTGTTCCTGCACCTATAACGGCTATTTGTTTCATTTTTAAAATAATTTATTGACAATTAAACTTCTCTTAATCTACAATATTTTAAATTAATCTAAATTTTGAGAATAATTGTTTTAATTTGAAAGAGTATTCCAAAATGCTAAACAATATAAAAATAATTGACATGATTTTTGAAATGGAAGTTTCAAATAAAAGAGCTATTGTGTTAAACGAAATTATCAATTACATAAATAAAAAAAGATCTGAAAATAAAATTTCTAAACTAAATTTTATATGCACTCACAATTCAAGAAGAAGTCAATTTTGTCAGTTTTGGGCAACTTTTTTTTCTAATTATTACAATGTTAAATGTGGTATTTATTCTGGAGGTACTGTTGAAACAGAAGTATACAAAAGTGTAGTGAATAACATACGAGATTATGGTTTCAATATTAGTTTTAAAGAGTGTAACAACCCCATTTATTCCATAAAGTTAAAAAATCTAAGTCTTGGTAATTATTTCTCAAAGTTTTATTACGATTTTGAAAATCCAAAAAATGAATTCGCTGCAATTATGACTTGCTCTGATGCAGAAAATAATTGTCCTTTGGTTGAGGGCTCTGAAATTAAATTTTCTCTTCCATATGAAGATCCAAAAAAATACGATAAGTCAAAAACTGAAAAAAATAAGTACAAAAAAACTTCTGAAAAAATTGCCTCTGAAATGAATTATTTGTTCTATAAATTAAAAATTAAACATGATTATTCTTAAGAACTATAAAATTATCTTTTCAATATTAGCCTTTAAACTGGTATCATGTAAAAAAGATGAAAAATGCGGAGTAATAATTGACAAAGTAATTATTGAAAATCGTTACTATTTTATATTTGATTCTGACAACTTCAATCAATTTGGTGGGACAGGTATAAATCAAACTGTATATTACGTGCCAGATAATAGAAGTAGCGGTGAAGTTGGCAAAGATGTTTACACTAAATTTAGAATTGGAGAGGAATACTGTCAATTATAGTCTTTCCATTATAAAGTCATATATGTCGGACAAAAATTCTACATAATTATCCCTGAATCCAACTTCAGATTTAAATGCGTTAATATATTTTTCTTTTATAGGAACTTCAATTTTTATGACTTTTGATTTATCGGAATGTTCAATTATAAATTGAACCGTTATTTTAGAAGATATAATAGGATTTTCTCTGAGTTCTTTGATTACATATTTTAATATTTGGACAGGCCACTGCTGAGACTCAAAACTTAAGTCTAGTTCGTCTGTTAAATTTTTTAACGATTTAAATGCAATATCAGATTTTACTTTTAATTCGTGTTTTTTTATAAAATTATCAAAGTCTACCTCTTGCGAAAAGGAAAATTGAGCTAGCATTATTAAAGCAAATAAAAATCTAATCTTCATTCATTTATACTTTCAATTATAATTGCAGAAGCTCCTCCCCCTCCATTACAAATTATTGCTGCACCTCTCTTTAAATTTCTTTGATTTAATGCATGAATAAGAGTGACAACAATTCTTGCCCCAGAACACCCTAAAGGATGACCTAGTGATACAGCTCCGCCATTGACATTTACAATATCGGAATTTATTCCCAAGATTTTCAAATTTGCCAAAGCAACAACAGAAAAAGCTTCATTAATTTCCAGAAGATCTATTTGTGATAAATCTAAATTTGCTCTTTTTAACACAATGGGCAAAACTTTAGATGGAGCTGTAGTGAACCATTTAGGATCATTTGAAGCATCTGCATAGGAAACAATTTCAGCTAAAGGATTTAAATTAAGCTCTTTTGCTTTTTTTTCTGACATTAAAATTAATGCTGCCGAACCGTCATTTATAGTTGAAGCATTAGCTGCTGTAACAGTCCCACCTTTTAAAAAAGGCGATTTCAGATTTTTTATTTTATCAAAATTTACATTAAAACATTCCTCATCTTTTTTAAAATAAATTTCTTTCCCTTTTAAATCCTGGATTTTTATTTCACAGACTTCATTGTTAAAAAAGCCTCTCTCCCAAGCATTTTGACTTTTCAAATAAGAATCTTTACAGTACTTGTCTTGTTCATCTCTAGAGATTCCATATTTTTTTGCAGTTTCCTCAGCATATACGCCCATTAATTTATGGTGAAAGGGATCCATTAATCCATCTATTTCCATAACGTCATTTAATGTTGCATCTCCAAATTTTAACCCTCTTCTTAAATTTAAATAATGCGGAGACATGCTCATATTTTCCATTCCTCCTGCAACAACAATATTATTTTCACCAAGCGCTATTGATTGAGCAGCTATTGAAATACTTTTCATCCCCGAGGAACAGACCTTATTAATTGTAGTACAGGGAACATTTTTTGGAATTCCTGCATAAATTGCGGACTGTCTTGCTGGAGCTTGCCCAACCCCAGCTTGAAGCACATTTCCAAAATAAACTTCATCAATAAGGTCAGGTTTTAAAGAAATAGATTTTATCGCGGCCTCAATTGATTTTGCACCAATTAAGGGGGCAGAAATTTTAGATAAAGATCCCATAAAAGAACCTATTGGTGTTCTTTTAGCTTCAACAATTACAACTTTATTTAATGACATTTTACCTGTTTTTTTTCCTTAAAAATCGAAACAAATATACTCCCGTATATAGAATGAACCAAACTTGATATAGCCGAAGGAATTGCTGTCGAGGGATTAACATAATTTTCTTTTGCTAAAACTACACCTAGTCCAGAATTTTGCATGCCAATTTCAATACAAATTGTTTTCGATAATTTTTTATCTTTTAAAAAAATAAAGCTTACAATGTATCCAATTATAAATCCTAAAAGATGCAAAATCATAACAGAAATTAAGAGGTTTAATCCAGACTGTAAAATGATTTGTTTTCCTTCACCAATAATACTTGCTACTATTAGCACTATCAATAAAACGGCAACTGATGGAGAATAACCTGTAATTTTATTTGTAAACGCTTGAAAATACTTACTTACAATCAAACCTAAAAAAACAGGCAACAAAACAACTTTTGTGGCACTTAGTAATAGACCTCTTAAATCAACATTTATTAATTCTCCAGATATATTAGTTATCAAAAGTGGGGTTAAAATAACTCCAGTAACCGTCGAAATAAAAGTCATGCTAACTGAAAAGGCGACGTTCAAATTTGATAGGTATGCTATAACATTGGATGCAGTCCCTCCTGGACAACATGAAACCAAAATCAATCCAACAGCAAAAAAATCGGGCAACTCAAAAATTTTAGAGATTATCCACCCTAAAAAAGGCATAACTGAAAATTGAATTAATACTCCAACAATTGTCCATCTTGGGTTTTTTAACAAAATTTTAAAATCACTGACTTTAAGAGTTAAACCCATACCAAGCATAATAATACCTAATCCAAAGGTGATTAAGTTACCACTGAACCAGGTAAACAGCTCAGGCTTTAACAAAGCTATAATTGAAAAGAGAATTACCCACAAAGGAAAAAGATTAACAAAAGATCTCAAAAGAATAATTTTAATACTATTATTAAAAGTTTTAATCTGTCCACTTCAAAGACTCCATTAATTTTGATATGTCATTACCTATATAATTTACAGCCGGCATCATCGAATCGTAATTCGGTTTTTTGTAAAAATATAGTGCTCCAAAAACAAAATGATTTAAACTATCTGTTAAAAAAAACTGAACTTGAGAAGCTGCATTACCCACTATCTGAAATATAGAACCATAAGTTTTATTTCTTCTACTGATAAAAACTTTTTCAGGTATTCCGACAGCTTTCCTAGCGTGTTTCAATGGCATACTATATGCGTCAGACAATAGTGAATCAAAATTATTATTAATTTTTCTATAGCTAAGGTATATAGTACCTTTCAAATTAGGATATATAATTCTGTCATTGCATTTATCTAACGATACAAAATTGCTGGACTGATTAATATTTATAGAATATGGACACTTTGACTTTTTTATAATGTATCTAGGATTAGGATAATTTAAATTTAACATTGATTTTGGCTTTGGCTTCATTGGTTTCCCAGTGCAGGATATAATCAAAGCAAATAAAATAAGTAGAATTAAAAAATTTTTCATGAGAGTTTAACTTTAACTCTTTTAATTCTTTTTTTGTCGACAGATTCGATTGTGAATTGAATTTTTTCAAATGATATTTTTTCTCTTATTCTCGGAAGTCTTTGAGAAATTTCAGTTAAAAACCCTCCTAAAGTTTCAGCTTCACCTCTCCTTTTTTCAAAATTCTTAATCGATGAAATTTTAGATATCCTATAGAAGTCATTTAGGCTAATTTTTGCATCAAATAAATATATGTTGCTGTCAATTTTAGAATACTCTATATCCTCGTAATCAAATTCATCAGAAATATCGCCAACAATTTCTTCAATTAAATCTTCTAAGGTTACTAATCCAGAAGTTCCTCCATACTCATCAACGACCATAGCAATGTGCATTTTCTTTAATTTAAATTCCTTTAATAAATCATCTAATTTTTTATTTTCAGGAACAAAATATGTTGGTCTTAAGATTGATATCCAATCAAAATTTTTGTTTTTAATATTTGGTAAAAGATCTTTTACATATAAAATTCCAATTATATTATCAAGTTGATTTTCAAAAACAGGTATTCGAGAAAACCCATTTTCTATTAACTTGGGTAAAACTTTATCTAGAGATAAATTTGAAGATAATGCAAAGATGTCAACTCTTGGACACATCACCTGGCTAATTTCAATATTCCCAAAGTTTACTATACCTCTTAAAATTTTTTCCTCTTCTTCTGTCGTGTCATTTTGTTTTGTTAATTCTAAAGCTTTTGATAATTCATCAACTGAGAAATTACCTCCCTTTTGACCAAATCTTTTTTCAATGAAATTAGTTATGAAACTCATGGGCACAGTTAGAATAAATAGTAGAAATTTATCTAATCTGTAAATAATAGATGCTGTAAATCTAGCAAATACTAAATTATTCCTGTTGGCAAATATCTTTGGTAAAATTTCACCAAAAATTAAAATAATAAAAGAAATTATTACCACCTCTATAAGAAGGCTTAAAAGGTGGTTTTCGATTTTAGCTAAAAATAGTTGGCTAATATTTGAAAATAAAAGGACCAAGGCAATGTTTATAAAGTTATTTGCAACCAGTATTGTTGCTAATAATCTCTTAGGTGTTTTAAGTAGTTTTTCAATCAAACCCTTTTCTTTAGGATAATTATATTGTATTGAGTCAAGTTGAGTTGTAGAAATTGAGAAAAAAGCTACTTCAGCTCCTGAAATAATGGCAGAACAAAACAATAAAATAAACAATGTGATTGACTGAATTAAAATAATTGAGGTTAGCAAGCTTTTACTATATATTATAAATTGAATTAGAAAGGTAAATCTTGATTTTCCGTTTTAGGATCTTCATTTATGGAGTTTTGAGATTCTGAAATTTTTTTGGTATTCAAAAATGTGAATTGATCAACATTAATTTCAGTAGTATATCTGTCGCTTCCATCCTCAGATTTCCATTTTCGAGTTTTAATTTTACCCTCTATATAAATTCTGTCTCCTTTACTAAGATACTTTAAACAAATTTCGGCGACTTTATTTCTTACAACAATGTTATGCCACTCGGTTTCTGTTACTTTTTCACCAGTATCTTTTTTTGTATAAGATTCATTTGTTGCTAATGGGAATCGTCCAATTGACCCCCCTCCTTCAAAATGATGAATCTTCACATCATCTCCAAGGTGTCCAATCAACATGATCTTATTAAGTGAGCCACTCATAAATTTAATTTAAATCAAATATAAGAAATACTATTATGACTTAAAATGTTTATTAATAAAGTCTGAAATTACTATTGGTTTAGGTAAGTTTACACTTTCCTTATAAGAAAGTGAGTTTATGATGTAACCCTCCGAAATAAAAACCCAAAATTTGATATTTAATATTTGATGTGTAAGAAGATGTTTCACGGTTACAACTTTAATAAATTTTGCTGATTTTTTCAGTTTATTATTTAAAACAATGAATTCTTTTTTACTTACTATTTGATTCAATTTCGAATATTCACCCTCAACAAGTGGAAATTCATAAAGATTTTTCCAAATATCATTTCCCACTCTCTTTTTAAAAATTAGTTTTTTATTGCTTGATATAACGATGTAATTAAAAAACCTTTCTTTTTTAAAACTTTTGATTTTTTTTTTTGGATAAGATTTGACATCGTTCATAAGATATGCCTTGCATTCTAATTTAAAAATACAAGAATAACAAAGTGGTTTATTAGGTAGACATTGCAAAGCTCCAAACTCCATTAAAGCTTGATTAAAATCCCCAGGATTTGAATTTTCAATTAATAACTTTAATTTTTTTTTTATAAAAAAAAATGTTGACTTTAACTTTATATCTCTTTTGATTCCAAATAATCTTGATACAAACCTAAAGACATTCCCATCTATAACGACTTCTTTTTCACCGAAACATATAGACGATATGGCACTTGCCGTATAATCTCCAACTCCTTTAATCTTTAAAATATCATTGAAAGTATTTGGAAAAACTCCATTTTTTGTTTTAGCAATTTTTTTAGCTGATTCTAAAAGATTAATTGCTCTTCTATAATATCCTAATCCTTGCCATAGTAACAAAACTTCCTCTTCACTTGCTAAAGATAATTCATTTAAGGAAGGGTACTTTTCTAAGAATTTTATATAGTATGGTAGGCCCTGATTTACTCTTGTTTGTTGAAGTATTACTTCTGATATCCAAATTTTATAAGGATTCTTTGTTTCTCTCCAAGGCAAATCCCTTTTGTTTTTTTGATACCAGTAAAATAACTTTGAAGAAAATTTCATCAAGAAAATATTCTTTAGTATAATAAATTTATACAAAATTACTCATTGTGATTATTATTTTTATATTTGCCAACAGAAATTAAATTAACCATAATTCAAAATAATATGACAAAAGCAGAAATTGTTTCTAATATTTCAAATAAATTAGGAATTGATAAAAGCGATGTTCAAATTACTATTGAAAAATTTATGGGGGAAATAAAAGATTCGCTCGAGAGTGGTAATAATGTTTATTTAAGAGGATTTGGTAGTTTCATTATTAAAAAACGTGCTAAAAAAACTGGTAGAAATATATCAAAAAATACTGCAGTAATTATTCCAGAGCACAATGTACCTTCATTTAAGCCTTCTAAGGTTTTTGTAAATAATGTAAAATCTAAAGTAACTTTATAGAAATATTAAATATGCCAAGTGGTAAAAAAAGAAAGAGACACAAGGTAGCAACTCACAAAAGAAAAAAAAGAAGAAGAGCTAATCGACATAAAAAGAAATAGTGCTTGAAACACTTAAAACTTGAATGTTCTTTGAAAGTTTGGCTAATAAAGCCAAATCCGTGAAAAAAATTTGTTTAATCGACGTTTGTACGTCATAAAAATAATCGATGTGAATAAAGAATTGATAATACGATCAAATTCTTCGGCTGTTGATTTTGCCTTATTAAATGAAGGCAAACTAATTGAGCTTAATAAAGAAACAGATAACAATAAATTTTCTGTTGGCGACATTTTTTTTGCTAGAGTAAAAAAACCAATTTCTGGATTGAATGCTGCTTTTGTAAATATTGGCCACGAAAAGAATGGATTTCTTCACTATCATGACTTGGGACCTCAACTTCTATCTCTTTTAAAGTATGTCAAGCTTGTAAATTCAGGTAAGATAAAAAATTACATGCTTAACAATTTTGTAAAAGAAAAAGATATAGAAAAAAATGGTAAGGTTTTAGACTTACTTAAACCTAACCAATTTATTTTGGTCCAAATAATTAAAGAGCCCATTTCAACTAAAGGGCCAAGAATATCATGCGAGATTTCCCTAGCTGGAAGATATATGGTGTTAACTCCATTTTCAGATAGGGTTTCTATATCTCAAAAAATTGAAAGTAAAGAAGAAAGGACTCGTCTTAAGAGGCTAGTAAATAGCATTAAACCAAAAAACTTTGGTGTTATTGTAAGAACCGTTGCTAAAGAGAAAAAAGTTGCTGAATTAGATTCTGATCTACAAAATTTAGTCAATAGGTGGAAAAAACTTTGTAAAAGTATTAGTAATATTAACAAATGTCCTTATAAAGTTTTAAGTGAAATAAATAGAACTTCATCTATATTAAGAGATATTTTCGATGACTCTTTTAAAGGCATTTATGTGGACGACAAAATACTTTTGCAAGAAGTAAAAGAATACTTAGATTCTATTGCTCCAAAAAAGACTAGTATTGTGAATCTTTATAAAGATTCACTTCCTATTTTTGAAAAGTTTGGAATTGAAAGACAGATAAAGACTTCTTTTGGGAAAACCGTTTCTATGAAAAAAGGGGCTTATTTAGTAATTGAACATACCGAAGCATTGCATGTAATTGATGTGAATAGTGGTAATAGATCCAACAAAGAAAAGAGTCAAGAAGATACTGCTTTTGAAGTTAATATGATATCTGCTACTGAGATTGCTAGACAATTGAGGTTAAGAGACATGGGTGGAATAATTGTTATTGATTTTATTGATTTATCATCTAGTGAAAATAGAAAAAAGCTTTTCACTCACTTGAAGGAAGAAATGAGTAAAGACAGAACAAAACATAAAATTCTTCCTCCATCTAAATTTGGACTCATACAAGTAACTAGGCAGAGGGTTAGGCCAGTTTTAAAAATTAAAACTTTGGAACCTAATCCAAATCAAAGTAATGAAGTAGAAGCTCCAATAATTTTGATAGATAAAATAAAATTTGACTTAAATAGTATATTAAATCATCCTAAGCATAATAAGAAGAGCATTTACTTACATGTTCATCCTTTTGTTGCAGCATACTTAACACAAGGCATTACATCAATAAAATTCAAGTGGTGGATAAAGTTTAAAAGAAGAATTAATATAATTCCTAGAGATGCCTATCAATACTTGCAATATAAATTTAGAGACGAAAAAAACAGATCTTTGAGAATTTGAATAAAAGTGCGGTGCTATAAATGGCATCGCACTTTTTATTTATAAAATGAAAGAACAAGAAATATATACTGAAATTTTAGTTAAGCTTAAAAGATATTGTAAATATCAGGAAAGGTGTAAGTCTGATATTGAAAATAAATTATACAAATTAGGTGTAACAGAAAAAATAAAAGAATCCATAATTCATGAACTTTCCCAAAAAAATTATTTCGATAACAAAAGATTTTCACACGAATACGCCGTTGGGAAATTTAGAAATAATAATTGGGGGAAAATCAAAATCAGGTATAATCTAATGGGTAAGTTTATAGAAAAAAATATAATTGATGAAACTTTAAAAAATATTCCGCAAGATGAATATACATCAACTTTCAATAAAATGGCTAACAAAGAGTGGATGCATAAATCAAAACTAGATTTAACTTCGAGAAAAAGGAGGTTTTACAAAACTGTTCAAAGTAGAGGTTGGGAATTTGATTTAATTAACAAATTTTTGTCTGAAATTAAAAAAAATAAACCTTAATCGATTAAAACTTTTATTGAGTTTTTTTTCATCTCCATCAGTCCTGATTCAATTTCTAGTGAAGTCATTTTCTTATCTTTTTTTAAATTATAAAATTTTTCAGGTACATTGTCCTCAAGAGAAACTTCCCCCTCGATTGTAATTTTCCCTTTTTTGAGAGTAGAAACAATGGGGGCATGGTCTTTCAATACTTGAAAAGAACCATCAGATCCAGGAAAAATAACTGAATTTATATTTCCTGACAATAATTTGCAATCAATTGAAAAAATCTCAATTAACATACTACTCTTTAGCTAACATTTTTTCTCCAGCTTCAATGGCCTCCTCAATGGAACCTTTTAAATTAAATGCAGCCTCTGGTAAATGGTCTAATTCACCATTCATAATCATATTGAACCCCTTGATGGTTTCTTTAATATCAACTAAAACTCCAGGAATTCCAGTAAACTGCTCCGCTACATGAAATGGCTGAGACAAAAATCGTTGAACTCTTCTTGCTCTTGAAACTGCCAGTTTATCTTCCTCCGACAACTCTTCCATCCCCAAAATTGCTATTATATCTTGAAGCTCTTTGTATCTTTGTAATAACTCCTTTACTCTTTGTGCACAATTATAATGATCATCCCCAAGAATCTCAGGTGTTAAAATTCTAGAGGTTGAATCTAATGGGTCGACCGCAGGGTATATCCCTAATTCAGCAATTTTTCTTGAAAGTACTGTAGTAGCGTCCAGATGTGCAAAAGTGGTTGCGGGTGCAGGATCTGTTAGATCATCAGCAGGCACATAAACTGCCTGCACTGATGTAATCGATCCTGTTTTAGTTGAAGTAATCCTTTCCTGCATAGCACCCATTTCGGTAGCTAATGTGGGTTGATAACCTACTGCTGAGGGCATTCGCCCTAAAAGGGCGGAAACTTCGGAACCTGCTTGAGTAAATCTGAAAATATTATCAACAAAAAATAGAACATCCTTACCTTTTCCATCTCCAGCACCATCACGAAAATATTCAGCCATTGTCAAACCTGAAAGAGCTACTCTTGCTCTTGCACCTGGTGGTTCATTCATTTGCCCGAAAACAAAACTGGCTTTTGATTTTTTCATTGCCTCTTTATCGACTTTAGATAAGTCCCATCCTCCACTTTCCATGGATTTCATGAATTCTTTTCCATAGTCAATTATTCCAGATTCTAGCATTTCCCTCAAGAGGTCATTGCCTTCTCTTGTTCTTTCACCAACTCCGGCGAATACAGATAAACCTCCATGACCTTTAGCTATATTATTGATCAATTCTTGGATCAAAACAGTTTTTCCAACTCCTGCTCCCCCAAATAAACCAATTTTACCACCCTTTGCGTAAGGTTCAATTAAATCGATTACTTTAATACCTGTGAATAAAACCTCCGTAGATGTAGAAAGCTGATCGAAACTTGGCGCATTTCTGTGTATGGGTAATCCATTTTTACCTGACTTTGGTAGACTGCCTAGTCCATCAATTGGATCGCCAATTACATTAAATAATCTCCCGTAAACGTCCTCGCCAATTGGCATTTGGATTGGGTTTCCAGTAGTTAATACTTCTTCTCCTCTACTTAAACCATCTGTTGAATCCATAGAAATTGCTCTAACCGTGTTTTCGCCAATATGAGACTGAACCTCTAATATTAATTCCCCAGCTGGAGTATTTACTTCAAGACTTTCATATATGCCTGGCAAATAATTTTCTTCATTTTCAAAAATCACATCTACTACTGGCCCAAGAATCTGAGAGATTTTCCCCTTAATTTTAGTCATTGCTATTTTTTTAATTAACTTTTGAGCAAATATAACTTTAAAGGTTTTAAAAAAAATATAATGTTCAAAATTTTTAATTTTTTATTTGAATTAGTTTGCAAGAAATAAATATTTAAATCTGAAGGGCAAAAAAGTGAAAAATATATTTTACAAATTTGTAGCATTCACACTTTCTATCTACAACATTTTTTTTTTTAAAAAACTTACCATCATCGGAAAGGAAAGAATACCGAAAGATGGGGCAATAATTTTTTCTCCGAATCATCAATCAGCTTTATTAGACCCTTTACTAGTGGGTGTGACTAATGGTAAAAGAGTGTATTCATTAACAAGAAGTGATGTATTTAGAAAACCCTTTTTATGGATTTTAGATGCAATGCAGACTTTACCTATCTACAGAATTAGGGATGGATATGAAAAGTTACATCGAAATAAGGAGACTTTTGAGATTTGTTATAGGTTGTTAAAAAATAAAAATAATTTAATGATATTTTCAGAAGGAAAACATCATGATAAATATTTTTTATTACCAATTTCTAAGGGAAGTTCAAGAATTGGTTTGGAAAGTTTAAAAAAATTCCCAAAAACAAAAATTTATCTGCAAGCAGTTGGAATAAACTATGGAAGTCATATTCATCCATATCAAAATTGTACAATTGTATATGGCAACCCAATAAAACTGAATGAATTTATTAATCTTTATGAAAAAAAACCTGTGAAAACCTTAAATAAGGTTAGATTAAAATTAGAGAATGAAATGAAAAAATGTCTTTGGTTACCTAATTACTCTAGAGAATACAATATTAAAAGGAATTTGATCAATTATAAAAGTACCAAACATGAATTTAAAATACTAAAAAAGAAAATTTCCCAAAAGGATATTAAACTTAAAAACAATAACTCTAAAAATATTATTGAAAAAATAGCAATTACTTTTTTTTCAATCTTTAATTTGATTCCCCTAATGTTAATTAATTCAACCTTAAAAAAAATTGATGATAGGGTTTTTCACCTTTCTATTAAATATTTAACAGGGTTATTTATTTTTCCTTTGTGGTGGACAATTGTATTTTGTATTTCAGTTTATTTTTTAAACCTCTTCTTAAGCATCGTAATTGTGTTCTTTTTGGTCTTGTTTTTATTTTTGAGACAGTTTTTAATTATAAAAAATTAATAATAATAGTTTTTTTCTATTAAAACTCAATAATAAGCCTATATGGAATATTTTTTATTTGTGCTTTCACAATAATATATAGTAAAATATTATTGATTAATTATATCAATAGTTATATCTTATTATTTACTGTGCTTGAGACATCCATTTTATAAATACATATATTTATAGAATGTTTGATGTTATAATTATTGGTGCTGGTCCTATCGGTTTAGCATGTAGTATTGAAGCTAAAAAGAAAAAATTGAAGAGCTTGATTTTAGAAAAGGGAGTCTTGGTGAATTCTATTTATAATTACCCTCAAAACATGACTTTTTTTTCTACATCAGATAAGCTTGAAATAGGAGAAGTTCCATTTATTTCACAAAACCCAAAACCAACACGTCCTGAAGCATTGGAATATTATAGAAGGGTTTGCACATCATGGGGTTTGATTGTTAATTTATACGAAACTGTAAAGAAAATCGATTTTCAATCTGAAATTTTCAATATAAAGACAGATAAGTCAAATTATAAATCAAAAAATATCATAATTGCAACAGGTTTTTATGATATTCCTTTCCCTTTAAATGTCGAAGGTGAAAATCTACCAAAGGTAACCCACTATTACTCTGAGCCACACCCTTATTTTGGAATGGATATAGCAATTGTAGGAGCAGCAAATTCGGCTGTAGACGCAGCATTAGAAACATTTAGAAAAGGTGCCAAAAGTGTTACGATGATAATTAGAGAAAAGAAGATTAGAGAAAATGTTAAATATTGGTCAAAGCCAGATATTGAAAATCGAATAAAGGAGGGGGCTATTAAAGCATTATTTAACTCTGAAATTTTAGAAATTCAAAAAGAATATGTTATTGTAAAAAATGATAAAGAAAAAATTAAAATAAAAAATGACTTTGTCTTAGCTATGACTGGGTATCAGCCAAATTTCGAGCTTTTAAAGTCGGTTGGAATAAAATTTAATAAGGATAAATACTCTAGTCCTTACTATAACACAAATACAATGGAATCTAACGTTAAGGGCGTTTACCTTGCTGGAGTAATTTGCGGAGGGTATCAAACTAATAAATGGTTTATAGAAAACTCTAGAATTCATGCATGCCAAATAATTAATGATATTAAAGAAAAAACATGAATATTTTAATCGCACCAGATTCATTTAAGGAGTGTTTAACAGCAAATAAAGTGGCTAGATCAATAGCGCACGGTATAAATAAAATAAACCCTAATCATAATATTGAGGAAATTCCAATTTCCGATGGCGGGGAGGGTTCCATTGAGTTTTTAAAAAAAAACTGCGATGGCAAGGCTGTTGAACATGAAACTGAAAACGCTATTGGAAATAAAATTTCAAGTGAATATTTTAAGTTTAGGAATTCAAAAACAGCTTGGATTGAACTGTCTCAAGCATCAGGGTTATCATTGATAGAGAAAAAAAACAGGAATCCCGGTCTTACATCTACATATGGTACTGGATTATCCATAATTCATGCCATTAAAAGTGGATGTTCAGAGATAATTTTAAGTCTTGGTGGAAGTGCAACCAATGATGCAGGTGCAGGAATTTTTCAAGCACTCGGCGGTAAGCTTTTAGATAAGAACAACAAGCAGATAGAAAGAGGATGTGAGTCTCTATTTAAAATAAAACAAATAAAAACCCCTAAATATTTAAATAATATAAAATTGCAAATCGCTTACGATGTATCAAACCCTTTGTTGGGAATTAATGGTGCTTCAAAAACTTATTCAAAACAAAAAGGGGCAACCTTAAATCAAATAGAAAAACTAGAAAAGAATATTTTTCATTTCTCTCAAATAGTAAAAAAAGACTTAAAAATTGATATAACTAAAGTGAAAGGTGGTGGTTCAGCTGGAGGAACAGCTGCTGGATTGTATGGTCTTTTAGGAGCCAAACTTACAAATGGGTTCAAATTGATAGCGGAATTTGTAAATCTTGAAGAAAAGGTGGAGCTATCAGATATTATTTTTACAGCAGAAGGGAAACTAGATTATCAATCATTAAATGGAAAAGTTCCCATTGAGTTAGGAAGATTAGCCAAAAAACACAAGAAGATTCTCATATGCTTGGCTGGCAGTATTGAGCCTCCTTACGAAAACTTTTATAGAAATGGGATTACTGGAATTTTTAATATTCAAAATAAACCGATTTCATTAGGTGAATCTATGGAAGATGCTGAAAGTCAAATTTCAGATATATCGAGCAGAGTATTTTCATTTTTTGAAAAAATTCAATAATGTTTTTCCTTTTTATTACAATAATCACATTAATTCTATGGATTATAATAGGTACTGCTTATTTTAAATTACATCCATTTTTAGTGCTTTTTGCTGCATCAATATTACTAGGGCTTTTATTAGAGATCCATTTTGTCGAGCTCTTTAAATTATTATTTATTGGATTTAGTGAAACTATACAAAAAATAGGTTTATTAATAATTTTCGGGACAATTATTGGCAAAACTTTAGAGCTAACAAATGCCACTTCATCAATTGCCAATCATATAATTAAGAGACTTAGAAGAATACCTCTTCAATTCAAAATTGGCTTTATTGGTTATATAATTTCAATTCCTGTTTTTTGTGATGCTGCTTTCATAATTCTTTCGAAAACCATAAAATCTATTTCAATAAAGTCAAAGATTCCATTAAAATCTCTTGGAGTTGCTCTCTCAACTGGTCTTTTTGCACCTCATGTCTTGGTTCCACCAACACCTGGCCCACTTGCTGCTGCATCTAATCTCAAATTAGAAAATTTTCCTCTTTTGATAATTATTGGAGGTGTTCTTGCATTTGTTTTGGTAATTATAGGTTCTACTTTTTCTTATTTAATCTATAATAAATCAAGGTTTGATGCTAGTTTGTTTTTTGAGCAAAAACAAAGTAAAAAATTTCCTAGTATAAGTGAATCTATAATGCCAATTATCATACCAGTTATATTAATGGCAATTGGTACCTTATTTGGAAATTTAAATGCTTTCAGAAATTTAGATTTTGTATTTAGCTTTTTAGGTAACCCTTCTTTTGCTTTATTCGTTGGTGTTATTCTTTCATTTAGGTTAATTAAATTTAGTCCCGAGATCAGATTAAAGTATTGTATTAAAAACGGGCTCTATAGTGCTTTCCCAATACTTTTAATAACCGGAATGGGAGGAACACTTGGTCTTGTAATGCAAAAAATTCCTCTAGAAGATTTTATAAACAACTACTCTTTTGACTTTAGATTAGTTCTTTTAATTCCGTTCTTTATATCTTCCATATTTAAAACAGTTCAGGGTTCATCTACTGTAGCAATAATTACTACTTCCACAATTATATATCCTCTTTTAGGTTCATTGGGTCTTGATAATGAGATTGATAAAATCTGGACAATCTTGTCCATCGGTGTCGGTTCTATGACAGTATCTCATACAAACGATTCGTATTTTTGGATAGTTTCTGAAATGACTGGAATTTCAGCTAAGAAAGCATTGAAATATCATACGACAGGGACTTTAATACAAGGTATAACTGGTATTATTTTTATTTTAATTGGATACAAATTAACTTCCCTAGTTAATTTTATTTAAATTGAAAATTAATTTCATGTCTTTAAAAAAATCTGCTGAAATTTCATGGTTTGCTCCAATTTGTGACGGAGATGACGATTTTCTTGGTAATAGAAATCCGATATATAAAAGTTCTTGGGAAAACACTTGTAAAATCGTTCAAACTGCAGACAAAATAGGATATAAAAATATCTTATGCCCATCTTCTTTTCAAGTTGGTCAGGACTCTCTTTCATTCGTAGCTGCAATGTCAAATCTAACAAAAGATATAAATTTTCTACCTGCTGTCAGATGTGGAGAAATTCATCCTCCAATGCTTGCTAGAACTATTGCGACAATTGATCATATGGTTAAAGGAAGATTGACTCTAAATATTATTTCATCAAATCTCCCTGGAGAAAATTTAAAATCTCAAAAGCGATATGAAAGATCTAGAGAAGTTATTCAAATTTTAAAATTGTTCTGGACAAAAGATTTTGTGGAATATGATGGTCAGTATTATTCTTTTAAACTGCCTTCAGATCCTGCGAAACCTTACCAAATAAATGGCGGTCCACTTTTATATTTCGGAGGGTATTCAGATGATGGGATAGAACTCTGTGCTGAATTTTGTGATGTTTATTTAATGTGGCCAGACAAAGAAGAAAATTTAAATGAATTAATTAAAAAAGTCAAGAACAAAGCTATGAAGTATGGAAGGTCGATAAAATTTGGTCTTAGGATACATGTAATTGTAAGAGAAACTGAAGATGAAGCAGGGGCTTATGCTAGAGGATTAATTTCTAGGCTAAGTTTGAAGAAAGGAGAAGACATAAAAAATCGAGCCTTAGATTCAAAATCATTGGGTGTTTCAATTCAAAACAATTTAAGATTAAAATCGAATCAAGACTTTTTTGCTGAACCAAATTTGTGGACAGGGATTGGTTTGGCTAGATCTGGATGTGGAGCAGCTTTGGTTGGGAATCCAAATCAAATTGTTTCAAAACTAAAGAGGTATATCAGTATGGGTATAGACTCTTTTATTTTATCTGGCTATCCTCACAACAAAGAGTGCGAAATATTTGGAAATTATGTTTTGCCTCACTTTAACAATATTTCCTTGTCAAAACAATTAGGAAGACTCCCTAAAAGAAAATCTAATTCGCCTCTTAGCGAAGGGCCAAGGAAATAAACTATGTTTGATTTATTTATAGTAATTTTTTATTTTTTCATTGTAATCTCATTCGCTTTAAAGGGAAGATTAAGCAACGACGTAAGTGCTAGTCAATATTTTCTAAGCTCAAGAAACCTCCCGTGGTATTCAATAGCAATATCGACTATTGCGACAAATATCCAGGGTTATCAATTATTAGGGATGATGGGATCCGCTTATATATTTGGTCTTGCACAAGCAAATCTGGAAATTAATGCTGTTCAAGGAATATTGATAGGGGCATTTATTTTTGTTCCTCTTTATTTAAAAGAAAAGGTATTTACCATAACCGAGTTTATTGAGAAAAGACTTGGAAAGAATATCGCATTATTTTACTCTTTGGCGAACATATCACTTTTTTCAACTATTACACTTGGTGCAGCTCTTTTTTGGGGAGCTTATGCAACAGAGGTTGTATTTGACGATCTTTTGGAGCCTTTTGTTAAGAATAAATTTGAGAGAATAACCTATTTAATTGTGGTCTTAGGAGTAATCTCTGGCTTTTATACCTATTTAGGGGGTTTAAATGCTGTAGTAAAAACAGATATAATTCAATTCATAATTATAATTGTTAGCGGAATAATAGTTTTTTATGCATCTATATCAAATTTGGGGGGAATAGGACAGTTGTATGAAAGGACAGGAGAAAAAATGCACCTTCATCTTAATGCCAATCATCCAACTTTACCATGGACACACCTTTTAGGACTATTTTTTCTTAATATAAATTATTGGTGTGCAAACCAAACAATAATGCAACGCTCAATAGCAGCAAGAAATTTAAACCATGCTCAAATAGGGCTGTTGGCAGGTGGATTAATTAAGTATTTTATGGCTGCCATTATAGTTCTGCCTGGAATTGCATTATATGGAATCTTAGGAGAAAATCTTCAAGACCCTGACTTAGCTTTCCCATACATTGTAAAAAACCTGTTGCCTAGTGGATTTAAAGGTATTATTCTTTGTGGTTTATTTGCTTCCTTAATGAGTACCCTTGATTCTACTCTAAACTCAATTGCTACAATGTGGTCAACTGATATTTATTCTAAATATTTAAATAAGGATGCAACTGATAAAGAAAAAATAATTGCTGGAAGAAAGTCAATTATAATTGCTCTTTGCATTGGACTAACAGTTGGAATATATTTACTTTATTTGAAACTTGACAAACCTGAGATAGCATTTACTCATGTTTTAAACAACTTAAGATATTATATAAATTGTGGTATAGTTTTGCTGATTTGCACTTCGGTTTTGCTTGTAAAACCAAACAAAAAAATAATTTTTTACCTATTGGTTTTAAGCATTCCTCTTAACTTGGCAATTGAAAAACTTATCCCTGATTTAAATTACTTCTTGCGAGCTTTTACTGTAATTATATCTTTATTGATTTTGTCAATCTTGCTTAGTGAAAAAAAAATAAAAAATATTAAAAGTTTGTTTTATCCTAGTTCTATATTAAATAGAAATTTAGGTTATTTGCTTTTGGGCAGTTTAATAATTATACATTTTTTGTTTAGTTAAATTTATATATAATAGTGAAGTGATATGTATTTGAATATTATTATCCCGTGCTACAATGAATCTATGAGGCTTCCCGTTAATAAATATTTAGATTTTTTGAAACTAAACAAAAAAGTCAAAATAATTTTTGTAAATGATGGTTCTACTGACAAAACAAAAAATTTAGTGACCAAATTGTTCAATAAATTCCCTGAACAAATTAAAATTTTGTCTTATGAAAAAAATAAAGGAAAAGGAAATGCTGTACGTTATGGCTTTTTATATGCAGTTCGTCAAAATATGAGTGGGAATTTGGCTTACCTAGATGCTGACTTATCAACCTCACTTGAAGAATGTAAATTATTATCTAAAAAAATAAATGATAAAATCAAATTTGTGTTTGGTTCGAGAATCCGCAAATCAAATAATGTCATTAAAAGAAAATTTCATCGTTTTGTAATAGGAAGAAGTATAGCAACTATTATATCTTCAATTTTAGGAGTTTCTGTTTATGATACACAATGCGGATGTAAAATAATAGATCAAAAATTAGTGATCCAGTCATTTGGTGAGGTTTTTTCATCTAGATGGCTTTTTGACGTTGAGATATTTTTAAGACTTATAAATTTGTATGGAAAAGATAAGTTTATAGAAATCTCAAAAGAGGTACCTTTAAAAAGTTGGGTTGACACTGAGGATTCAAGAGTAAAATTTATACATGCCCCAAGGATTATTTTAGACCTTTTGATAATTAAAAAAAGGTACAAATAATGGATTACCGTTTCTTTAAATACACAAATAAGTTTTGGGTTGTCTTTTTATTACTTGTATTAGTTGCTAATAGAGCACTGATAAATTATTTGCTGCCGTTAATGGATAAAACCGAAGCCAGATATGCCGAAATAGCCAGAATAATGGTCGAAACCAATAACTGGATATTATTGCAAATTGACTATAATGTTCCATTTTGGGCCAAACCTCCACTTTCTACTTGGCTGACTGCTATTTCAATTGAAGTTTTTGGATTATATGAATTTTATATAAGACTTCCTTATTTAATTACAACTATAATAATCATTTTATTTATCTCAAGGTATGACAAAATTGAAAATAAAATCTTTTTTCTAACTCCTTTGATACTGCTATTAATGCCCGAATTTTACTTGCACGCAGGTGTAGTTTCAACCGATACGATGTTAAATTTTTCAATAATAATAGTGATGCTTTCTTTTTGGGAAGCAATGAGTAAAGAATCCGGATCCAAATGTTGGTATGGATTTTTTGTAGGAATTGGACTGGGGCTTTTATCGAAAGGACCTATAATTTTAATATTGACTATACCCCCAATTTTTATATGGCTTTTAGTTTACAAAGAAGAGCTTAAAAAGCTTAAAAAAATTCCAATCGTAAGTGGCTTATCATTAACTGTTTTGATATCATGTCCTTGGTATTACCTTACAGAATTAAAGTCACCTGGGTTTATAGACTATTTTATTTATGGGGAACATTTCAAAAGATTTTTTGATTCAGGTTGGAAAGGAGATTTATATGGTTTTGCTAAACAACAGCCCTTCGGAATTATATGGGTATTTTCCATAATGGCTGTCTTTCCTTGGTCTTTTTTAATAATAGGTAACTTTAAAAAAATAATTAAAAAAGCTTACAAAAACAAATGGGTTTGTTTTCTTACTTGTTGGATGTTATTTACGCCAGTTTTTTTTACATTTTCAAAAAGTTTAATTCATACATATACTCTACCAATAGTTGTTCCAGCCGCTCTTTTAATTACCCACTTTTGGTCAGATTTTAAATTCAAAAGATATTATTTATCCATATCTGTATTATTTTATTTAGCCATATTGCCCGTTTTTTATTCTGGAGTTATTGATGAAACTATTCAAAGTAATTGTGATAAAGAGTTAGTAGAAAATAAATTAGTAAGTGATTACTCACTATATTATCTTAATTACAAATCTTTTTCTAGCCAATTTTACAGTTTTGGTTCAATAAAGATGATTAATTTAAAACAATTAAAACAAAAAATAATGAATGAAGAAAAATTTGCTATAATCATAGAAAAAACTGAAATAAAGAAAGTAGATTTCTCCACAATCAAAAAATTAAAAAAAATAAAGAGTGCCAAGAAAAAAAATTTATATATATCTGATTTTTAAATAATTAAGATGTTTGGTTAACCTTATTATTTAATTCTAAAATTCCGTATATATAATCTCTAAAATTAATTTTTTTTCGCTTAATTCTTCTGGAGGATTTTCATTTAAAATCACTGTCCCTAATGGATTGTATATTGTACCTTCAGGTATTGTAATTTTTTCATTTCCATTTTTTAAAATTGCTTCTCTAGTTCTTATAAATGCAACATCTGAGGTAACCACTAAAGAAAGTGGAATATTTTCTAAATATACCCCATCGTTTAGATTTATTAAATCAGAAATGTGTTCAGTAATATTTATTTTATATCTAAAGGGTTTATTATCCTTATACTCTAATTTTCCACCATGAAGAATTTTATTTAAGGTGGGGTCTGTTTCACTGCTAGTTGGGTCAGAAAAATAGTCTGAAAGAGGAAGATTATCTGTCGTTTTATATACATACAACCTTTCTGCGATTAAACTTTCACTATTCCAGTTTTGAACAAATAAAGGATCAACGTAAAAAATTAAATTAGCTTCATTTATTAAAATATTATTTTTTATTCTTAAATCTTCAATAACTTCGGAATCTCCTTCTTTATCAAAAAGATTTATAATTGATCTAGTTCCTAAGCCTCCCTTTAGGTAGATTTTTCCAGACGAAAGTGAATTTTCTGATACGTGATAATTTTTGAAGTGATTAATTTTTACACCCCCAATTGGCAACTCCAAAATTCTCTCGCCTTCTTCGATAGTGTCGTCTGTCAAAACATTTTGAGTGCCATTATCATTAACCAAATCAAAATTATATTTTACCTTAATTGATGCTCCAGTCATATTTAATAGCATATAAATATCTTCATTCGAGTTTGAAATCCTAAAATTTATTGACTTTATGTGATTGTGAAAATTATTAGCATTTTCTAGAGCATCTGTGCTTTCCATGTCAAGTATTTTCTCTTGAAAAAAAGAATTATCTAAAGGTATCCTAATCCTTGGAGTTAGTCTTGTTTCAACAAGCTTAGTCTCATCGACGCTCTCCGTTTCGGGGTCATCTTCTTTGTAATTATATCTTATTTCATTAAAATCTAACTTATATGGATAGTTCGCTAGAACTCTACCCACAAAACCTTCTTCATAATAATCTCTTTGAGAATAATATGGTTTAATGCTTTCAAAATTATCGTCTGGGTCTAAATCATTAAAGAAATAAGTTAACTCAGTAACTTTGAAGTTGAATTGGGTGTTTTTATTTCCATATATAGAATCAACACTGTATAATTTATTTTCGCTGTCATATGAACTATTATCTGTATCTGTTAAATCGGGAACCCCATCCCCATCTGAGTCCGAATCGAGCGGATTTGTCCCATTACGCCTTTCCTCTATGTCTGTAACACCATCCCCATCGGAATCACTATTTGGATCATTGGGATCTATATCAAAGGCATCTATCACCCCATCATTGTCTGAATCTCTTTGATCAACTATAAAGGGTATTTCAAGATATACATCCTTGACTCTTTCGTTTTCTTCAATAACTTTTGTGTTATTTGGGTCTCCCTGTAATTCACGGTTTTGAGAAAAATTTCCAAAAATACTATTTGGTGGAATATTAATTTGTGTTGTGAAATTTGCTGAACTCCTTCCAAAAAAAGGAAGAGTAAATTGGCCAATGTGCATATAAATCTGCCTGTCTGACTGCAAGTCAGCGATTGAATCCGTTTTAGAGTAGACTGGAAAATATTCCGTTTTAGTATTAAAATCAGATGTGGAAACAAGATCTATACCAACCGTATTGTAATCCTCGTTACAAGAAAAATTAACAATTAATAATAGGAGAAAGAGAACATTGAAATGTTTCATCAACTAAAAAATTACAAAAAGTATTTTTTGAAGAAGTTCGTATGTCCATTTTCTTTTTTTGCATTATCAAAATCTAATACAGGGTTGTCAAATTTTTTAAGCTTATTAGCTAAATCTGAACTAATTTTGTCAGTACAAGTTATTGCTCCATCTGAATAGTCTAATGCAAGCGACAACAACGAATTATAATCTGGTTTATTGATTAAATCTAAGTCCACATCGATATCATCAAATTTAATTTTTTCATTAAGTTTTTTATTTAGAATTTCACCCAAGTCGTTTTCATAAATAGAAGTTATGATTTTACTTTTTCTGAAAATTGGCTCATTTTTAAAATAAGTTTTCATGTATAGAGGAAATAACGATGTAAACCATCCATGACAATTAATTATATCTGGAGACCAATTTAATTTTTTAACTGTTTCTAAAACGCCTTTAGTGAAAAAAATCATTCTCTCATCGTTATCTTTAAACCCTTTTCCTTTTGTGTCAAGTAACATTTGCTTGCGTTTAAAGTATTCCTCATTATCTATGAAATAAACCTGCATTCGTTCCTTTGGGATGGAAGCGACTTTAATTATGAGTGGCATATCTATGTCATTTATCACCAGGTTCATTCCAGAGAGTCTGATAACCTCGTGTAATTGATGACGTCGCTCATTAATTAGACCATACTTAGGCATAAAAATTCTAGTTTGTCCACCCCTGTCATTAATTTCTTTTGGGACCCTAAAAGAACTTTTAGAAAGTATAGTTTCTGGAAGATATGGAACCACCTCTGAAGAAATTACAAGTGTATTCTTGTTGCGCATAAAATTTAGCTGTTAAGAAAAAGTTTAGCAAAATTACAAAAAATCTTTTCTTGAACTCAAAAAAGACTAAATTTAGAATTATAAAAAACTAAATTTGAGAAGTTTTAATCATTCTTCAGAAATTATAGAACTTTTAAAAACAAAGGAGTATGAATACCTTGGATTAGTCCCCACTATGGGTTCATTACATAAAGGACACGTTAAGCTTATTGAAAAATGTTCGTTAAAATGTGATCAAACTATCGTTTCAATTTTTGTTAATCCCACTCAATTTGACAATAAAATAGATTTTGCCAACTATCCTCAATCTGTCCAAAAAGATATTGAAACTATAAGAAAAATTAATCCAAATGCAATAATTTACACACCAAGTGAATCAGATTTATATACATCTCCAGCTAAAGCAGAAATTTTCGATTTAGATGGGATTGATAAAATAATTGAAGGTAAATTTAGAAAGGGGCATTTTCAGGGCGTTGCTACTGTAGTTAAGATACTTTTTGAAAAGTTTTCGCCCGATTATGCGTTTTTTGGGGAAAAAGATTATCAACAAATTTTAGTTATCGAGAAATTAATCAAAAAATATAATTTAGGAGTTAAGATCAAATGTATTTTAACCGTAAGGGAAGAAAATGGATTAGCTATGAGTTCCAGAAATATTTTATTAGACAAGGAGACCAGATATGATGCAAAAATCATTTATGAATCTCTGTGCATCGCTAAGAAAATGATTAAAAAAAACGATTTCGACAAAATAAAAAATTTTATTAGTGAACTATTTTTAGCAAATAAAAAATTTAGTCTTGAATACTTTTGTATTGCAGAAAACACTTCTTTAAAAGAGATAGCATCATTTAATCCTACAATAAAAATAAGAGCTTTTATTTGTGCACGGTTTCAAGGGATAAGATTAATCGACAATATTGCGTTAAACTAATGTTTAAATTGCCTAAAAAAATATTTCGAATAGTTATACCCCCTTTGATAGGGCTCTTTTTTATTTATATTTCATTTTATTACACTAGCGAAGAAGAGAGAAGTGAAATATATAGATCATTGAAGGAGGCAAAATTTGAATACATATTTTTTTCAGTTTTATTGGGAATAGCCAGCCATCTTTCTAGAGCATACAGATGGAATTACATGCTTAACTCTTTGGGTTATTATCCAAAATTTATAAATAATGTTTTATCCATTTTCATAACTTATTTAGCAAATTTAGGAGTGCCGCGCTCAGGAGAAATATTAAGAGCTACTGTTATGCAAACCTATGAATCAATACCCTTTGATAAGGCGTTTGGTACAATATTAGCTGAAAGACTTATAGATTTAATAATATTATTTTTTCTAATTTTTTTGTTTTTATTTTTGGAAACTGACATCTTACTTCCTTTAATAAAGGAAAAAGCAGGTCTTTATTTAAATAACTATGAGTTTTTTTTGACAGTGGTGGTTTTTTTATTATCGATTCTCATTTTAATTAAAGTTTTCAAAAGGGGATTAGTTAAAAAAATTTCTGTTTTTATTAAAGGAATTAGTGCCGGTTTTACTTCGATTTTAAAAACGCAAAATAAAACTTACTATATAGCACACACAATTTTTATTTGGTCTATTTATTTATTGGTATTTTATGTAATGAAATTCAGTATATCCGGAACCGAACTGTTGGGTTTCAAATCACTTCTAATTTCATTTATTTTTGGAGCTATTTCAATAACAACTACAAATGGTGGGATTGGAGTTTATCCACTTTCAGTCTCGTTTGCTTTAAGCTTTTATGGAATTCCGTTAGAAACAAGTTTAGCATTTGGTTGGATATTGTGGACATCTCAAACAATTATGGTTATATTCTTTGGTCTCTGTGCTTTTTTTCTTCTTCCGATTGTTAATAATAAAATATAGAAATCTTATTCTATTAAAACACTCCTTGACTAATTTTACTTAAATATGAATAAAGAAAAAGTTGTCTTTTATTGTAAAAATTGTGGCAATGAGCATGCAAAATGGCACGGTCAGTGTAAGTATTGTAAAGAGTGGAATTCTCTGAAAGAAAAAAAAATTAGTTCTATAAAAATCAAATCTCAAGCTGAATTTGGAAATTATTTTAAAAAAGAAAATATTCCCATTAAAATCAGTGAAATAGATTCTGAAAATGAAATAAGGCTAGTTGTTAAAGATGATGAATGGAACAGAGTTCTTGGGGGTGGTCTTGTCCCAGGTTCAGTTTGTTTAATAAGTGGTGAGCCAGGTATAGGTAAATCTACTTTGTTGCTTCAAATTTCCATGAAGTTTGATAAAAGAGTATTATATGTATCTGGAGAAGAAAGTCAACGGCAGATAAAAGTTCGTTCAGAAAGAATTGGTAAAGGAATAGGTCAGACTTTTATTTTGAGTGAGACTGAAACAGAGAATATTTTTGAGCAGATTAAGAAGATTAATCCTGATATAGTTATAATAGACTCAATTCAGACATTACATTCTAAGATGGTCGATGGCTCACCTGGAAGCGTAATTCAAATTAGAGAATGTTCAAGTGAACTTATTAAATATGCAAAAAACACTGGTTCAGCTGTAATATTAATAGGGCATTTAACCAAAGATGGAAACATAGCTGGGCCAAAAGTTTTGGAACACATGGTTGATGTAGTTATAAGTTTTGAAGGGGAAAATAATCACTCTTATAGAATATTAAGAGCTAAAAAAAATCGATTTGGCTCAACAAGTGAGATAGGAATTTATGAAATGTTGTCTTCAGGGCTTAGGGAAGTTAAAAATCCGAATGAAATTTTCTTGACACTAAATAGCAGCGAAATGAGTGGGCACGCAATAGGAATGTCAATGGAAGGGATAAGGCCTTTAACTTTAGAGGTACAAGCACTAGTTAGTACAGCGGTTTATGGTACACCTCAAAGAAGTTCAACTGGGTTGAATTCTAAAAGATTGAATATGCTTCTTGCAGTGCTGGAAAAAAGAGCTGGAATTCAATTATCTAATAAAGATGTTTTTTTGAATATAACAGGAGGTGTTAAAAGCGAAGACCCTTCTTTAGATCTCGCGATAGTTTCAGCAATTTTATCAAGTTATCATGATATTCCCTTAAATGAAAAAATCTGTTTTGCTTCTGAAATTGGTCTATCCGGTGAACTTAGGCCTGTAATTAAATTAGACAAGAGAATTAGTGAGGCAGAAAAGCTTGGTTATCAGTTATTTGTAACTTCAAATTTTAAAAAAGACCTTACTGAAAAAAAAGGTATAAAAATTTTAGGGTTAGAAAAAATTGGAAGCCTTATAACTAACTTATTTAAATAAATTAATTTAAATTAATGTAAAATTTAAAATGCAGAAAATTGTTAAATCTTTTTTAGATGAAGTAGGAAAAAGGAACCAAAATGAACCTGAATTCATGCAAGCAGTAACTGAAGTTGCTGAGACAGTAATTCCATACATATATCAAAATGAAATTTACTACGGTCAAAATATACTCCTTAGAATGGTAGAACCAGAAAGAGTTGTTTCTTTTAGAGTTGCATGGATTGACGACCAAGAAGAAATTAGAGTTAACAGAGGATATAGGATTGAAATGAACTCTGCAATAGGTCCCTATAAAGGAGGGTTGAGGTTTCATCCAAATGTAAATTTAAGTGTCCTTAAGTTTTTAGCATTTGAACAAATCTTCAAAAATAGTTTAACAACGCTGCCTATGGGTGGAGGGAAAGGTGGGTCTGATTTTAATCCAAAGGGTAAAACTGATACCGAAGTAATGAGATTCTGCCAAAGTTTTATGACTGAATTATTTCGTCACATTGGTCCCAATCGTGATATACCTGCAGGTGATATAGGTGTTGGCAGCAGAGAGATAGGGTATCTTTTTGGACAATACAAGAGACTTAAAAATGAGTTTACTGGTGTGTTAACTGGAAAGGGTGTTAGTTGGGGAGGTTCTCTTATTAGGCCTGAAGCAACCGGTTATGGTGTGGTATATTTTGTAGAAAAAATGTTAGAACAAAAGAATCTTAATTTTAAAGATAAGAAAGTATCCATTTCGGGTTCTGGGAATGTTGCCCAATATGCTGCAGAAAAAGTTATATCCCTTGGAGGAAAAGTAATCACTATGTCCGATTCTTCAGGTTTTATACTTGATAAAGATGGTATAGACGCTGAAAAACTAAACTATCTAATGAAAATTAAAAATATTGATAGAGAAAGAATCAGTAAATATGTTAAAAAATTTTCCTCTGCCTCCTATTTTCAAAACAAAACGCCATGGAGAGTTGGGTGCGATATCGCACTTCCTTGTGCTACTCAAAATGAATTGCAGTTAGCGGATGCAAAAAGTCTTATTAAAAATGGATGTATTTGTGTTGGTGAAGGCGCAAATATGCCTACAACGCCAGATGCAATAAGTTTATTAATTGAAAAAAAAGTATTATTTGCCCCAGGTAAAGCCTCAAACGCAGGAGGAGTAGCCGTTTCTGGATTAGAAATGGCCCAAAATTCATTGAGATACAATTGGAGTAGAGACGAAGTCGATTCTAAATTAAAGGAAATAATGAATGAAATTCATAAATCTTGTTTAAACTATGGTTCTGAGAAAAATTACACAAATTATGTTAAAGGGGCTAATATTGCAGGTTTTGTAAAAGTTGCGGACGCTATGATTGCCCAAGGGGTCGTCTAACAAATGATTATTTCAACAAAAGCAATTGTACTCCGTAAAATAAAATATAGTGATTCTAGTCTTATAGTCGATGTTTTTACTGAATTAGAGGGCAGAAAGTCTTTTTTTATAAAAGGGATATTGGGGAAAACAAAAACAAAACTTAAAAATTCCCACTTCCAGCCTTTATCTCAAATTTTGATTAAATACAATAAAAGGGAAAAGAAAAAAATTAATTTTTTGATCGACTGTAAGGTTCAAAATCATTGCCAAAACTTATATTTAGATTATCGTAAAAGTTCAATTATTCTTTTTTTAAACGAGATTCTCAATATGTGTATATTAGAAGAAGCTTGTAATAAAGAATTATTTTCTTTCCTCGAAAATTCGCTTAATTGGTTGGACAATAATGATAAAATATCGAATTTTCATATGATGTTTATCTTAAACCTATTAAAATACTTGGGAATAAATCCTCATTTAAAATCTTCTAACTCAAAATTTCTTTCGTTAGAAAATGGCTCATTTGAAGACGAAAAGCCAAACGGTTTATATGCGGAGGGGGATTCTGTAAAGGGTATAATAAGTTTATTAGGCATGAAATTTGATGATTGTTTTTTGCTAAAGGTTAGTCCAGTTCAAAAACGTGAAATCCTTAAAACACTTTTGGAGTATATCGAATATCATGTTCAAGGTTTTAAACATCCCAAATCACTCCATATATTACATCAAATTTTTGAATAGACACAAAGTTTTATTAATCATTTTTCTTCTGCTAAAGGGTTTTAACGGCACTTCACAACAGATAAAAGTAAATGATATGCTAACTCAAGAACCTCTTTCTGATGTATACATCTTTAATGAAAATAAAAAGAAGTACACCTCAACTAACAATAATGGGTTTTTCGATTTAAATTTTTTTTCAGTAAAAGACACTTTAACTTTTAGCTTGATTGGATATGATGACAAAAAAATAAGTGTTGAAGAGATAATTTCTAATTCTAGTTTAATAGAAATGAGTGTCAATGAAAAAAAATTATCAGAAATTGTCCTTTCAGTTGCTAGAACTGCTGCACAATCAAAAAAAATCACTCAAAAGGTTAAGATTATTAATAAAAATTCAATAGTTAAAAATTCCCCAGCAACTGGAGCTGAGGTTTTATTATTAGCTCCCTCCGTTAGAGTTCAAAAATCTCAAGGGGGTGGTGGAAGTCCGGTTATTAGGGGGTTTGAGGCAAATCGGGTTCTTTTAGTAGTTGATGGAGTAAGAATGAATAATGGAATTTTTAGATCTGGGCATTTACAAAATGCCATAACGGTAGATCCCAATAGTCTTGAAAGAGTAGAAGTTATTTACGGTTCTTCATCTGTTGGTTATGGTTCGGATGCACTTGGAGGAGTAGTTCACTATTATACCAAAACTCCAAGAATCAACAATGCCCAGAAATTAACAAATTTCTTTTCATCAACATTTAATAGTTCAAGACAAAGTGTTGTTCATCATTTGAATAGTGAAGCAAGTTTTAACAAATCTGCTATTCTAACGAGTTTTACATTTTCAAAATTCGGAGATATTTTAATGGGAAAAAATAGACAGCATGGTTTTCAAAACTGGGGATTGGTTAATGAATACTCGTCTAATTCCAGTTCTTTGTATTTCGAATCTTCTTCTAAAAATAACAACCCCAATATCCAAAAAAATTCCGGATACAGTCAAGTAGATTTTTTACAAAAAATTGTTTTTACTTTACCCAAAGAAAAACAACTATTAATCAATCTTCAATTCTCAAATTCTTCAAATATTCCAAGATTTGACAAATTAAATGAAATGACAAAAAATAAGTTGAGATTTGCTGAATGGAACTATGGGCCACAAAAAAGATTATTAATTTCACCTCAACTAAAAATATTTCCTAATAAAAAATATCTTTACAAGGGTACTATTATAGCCGCTTATCAATGGGTTAAAGAATCTAGAATTCAAAGAAGATTTGAATCCTTAGAAAGAATCAATCAAAATGAAAACGTAAATATTTTTAGTTTAAATGCCGACTTCGAAATGCCAAAAACCAAGAAAATTAGTATTGTTTACGGTTTCGAATTTATTGCTAATAAAATAAAATCTAATGCCTTTAGAGAGAGTTTAACAGTATTAGGAAATACAATCACGCAAACTCAGTTTTTAGGAAAATTTCCGTCCAGATATCCAAACAACGGAAGCTTTTATTTCGTCTCTGCTGGTTATTCAAACCTAAGATTAGATTTGAATTCAAAATCATCAGTTTCGTTGGGTGCTCGTTACACTTCAACTAAAATTAAAGCAAGTTGGGTTAATGAACAATTTTTAAAATCTAGAAATCTAGATCTAAAAACAAAAAATAGTGCACTCACCGGAAGTATTTCTTCTTCATACCGTCCTAATAAAAATGTAAAAATGAATATTCTTTTTTCTACTGGGTTTAGATCGCCAAACATAGATGACATTGGAAAAATTAGAGAAAACAGAGGAGTGCTCATTATTCCCAATCCGGAATTAAAACCCGAGTATGTGTATAATTTTGAAGGTGGATTATCTTTTTCTAATGATGATATTTTTTCAATTGAAGGACGTTTTTTTAACTCAAATATTAAAAATTATATAGGTAGAATTATTTCTCCCTTTTCTAATAATTTATCTGATAGTGGTATATGGTCTTTAATTACAGATAAAGAAAAACTGTCCACACAAATAAATCAAAATATTGGGGATGCACGAATTTATGGTGTTTCTATTGATGGAATGGCTAAGTTTTTTCCTAGTTTCACTATTATGGGAAATATTAATTTGACAGACAGTACTGTAAACAAACAGATAGGTCCGCTCCCTTCGATACTGCCTCTATATGGTAATGTTAGAATCAACTACAACAAGCAGAAATTTAATTTGACATTAAGTAACAATTTTAGCGGAAGAAAATTATCACAAGATTATAGTAGAGGTGGTGAAGATAAAATTGAAGAAACACCAATAATAAATAGTAAAAAGGGAAACATAATGTATTATGGTTCTCCCAAATGGTCAATTTACTCTATCACAGCTGCATTTGATCATAATGAAAAAGTAAGGACTTCGTTCTCTGTAGAAAACATATTTGATTTACATTACAAGGAATTTGCATCAGGCATCTCTGCACCTGGAAGATCAATTATTTTAAACCTTAATGTAAAGTTTTAATTAGTCAAAATAATTTATGGTTAAAATGCATAAAAAAATGCTTATTTTCGGACATTTAATATATGCCCTATGGCCTTCAAAGATTATAAACATCTTAAATTGAACACAATTGCTTCCGAAATTCTAACGTTTTGGGAGAAAGAAGAAATATTTGAAAAAAGTATACGTTCAAATGAGGATTCCACTCCATATGTCTTTTACGAGGGGCCTCCGTCAGCAAACGGTCTTCCAGGAGTCCACCATGTTATGGCAAGAACAATTAAAGATATATTTTGCAGATACAAAACACAAAAAGGGTTTAGGGTAGAAAGAAAAGCTGGATGGGATACTCATGGTTTACCTGTGGAACTAGGTGTTGAAAAAGAATTAGATATCACAAAAGAAGATATTGGGAAAAAAATCAGCATTGAAAAATATAACAACGCCTGTAAAGAAGCAGTTATGCGCTATACAGACGTATGGAACGAATTGACAAAAAAAATTGGTTTTTGGGTTGATATGGATAATCCATATATAACTTATAAAACTAAGTATATTGAAAGTGTTTGGTGGTTGCTAAAAGAAATTTACAAAAAAGGTTTAATTTACAAAGGTTATACAGTCCAACCCTATTCTCCGAAAGCTGGAACAGGTCTGAGTTCACATGAACTAAATCAACCGGGAACTTACAGAGATGTAAGCGACGTGTCAATAACTGCAATGTTTAAAGTTTTAAATAGTAGTCTTCCTAAAGAACTAAAAACAGATTCAGATTTATATTTTCTTGCTTGGACTACTACCCCCTGGACCCTGCCGTCTAATACTGCTTTGACAATTAGTAAAAAAATTAATTATGTTGTTATTGACACTTTTAATTTATACACCAAAAAACCTATAAGGGTTTTGTTAGCAAAAGATCTAATGAATAAGGTTTTTGACAATAAGTTTATTGAGATAAGTTCTCCTGAAGGCCTTTCATTGAAATCCATAGAAAGAAAGTTTCCTTTTCTAATTGTTAATGAAGTATTGGGAGATAAACTTATTGATATTAGATATGAGAAAATATGGGAAGATGCTCCTCATCCTTACGATAATCCTGAGAATGCATATCGGGTAATTTCTGGAGATTTTGTTACAACAGATGAAGGAACAGGAATAGTCCATACGGCACCAACCTTTGGAGCAGATGACGCTTTAGCTGCAAGTCAAGCTAGTCCTCCAGTTCCCCCATTACTTACGAAAGATAAAAATGGGCAGCTTGTTCCACTTGTAAACTTACAGGGCAAGTTTATTGATAATCTAAAAATAATTGGTGGTAAGTATGTTAAAAATGAATACTATAATGAGAATCAAAAGCCAGAAAAATCTGTAGATGTTGAAATATGCATACATCTTAAAGAAAAAAATAGAGCATTTAAAGTAGAAAAATATATTCACTCTTATCCAAATTGCTGGAGAACAGACAAACCTATTCTTTACTATCCTCTAGATTCTTGGTTTATAAGTGTATCTAAAATTAGATCTGAATTAGTATCCTTAAACAAAGAGATAAATTGGATTCCCAAATCTACTGGTGAAAAAAGGTTTAGCAATTGGTTATCAAATGCAAATGACTGGAATTTGTCTAGAAGTAGATATTGGGGGATTCCATTGCCAATATGGAGAACAACTGATAAGAGCGAAACAAAAGTAATCGGATCAGTTAATGAGTTGAAAAGTGAAATTATTAGATCCGTTAATGATAAACATATGGAATTTAATCCATTGGAGGTCTTCGAGGCGGATAACATGGGGGAAGAAAATTACGATAAAGTTGATTTACATAAGGATACTGTGGATAATATAATTCTTTCAAGTAACGAAGGTAAACCAATGTACAGAGAAAAGGATTTAATTGATGTTTGGTTTGACTCTGGTGCTATGCCTTACGCTCAACTTCACTACCCTTTTGAAAATAAAGATTTAGTAGATAAGAAAAAAATGTTTCCTGCTGATTATATCGCAGAAGGTGTTGATCAAACAAGGGGTTGGTTTTACACCTTACATGTAATTTCAACTATTGTTTTTAACTCTGTATCTTACAAAAATGTTATATCAAATGGATTGGTTTTAGATAAAAATGGTCAAAAAATGTCGAAAAGACTTGGAAATAGTATTGATCCTTTTGAAATAATTTCTAAATATGGTCCTGACGCCACTAGATGGTATATGATTTCAAATTCTAATCCATGGGACAATTTAAAGTTTGATATAGATGGAGTTGATGAAATATCAAGAAAGTTTTTTGGTACATTGTTTAATACATATTCTTTCTTTGTTATTTACGCAAACATTGATGAATTTGACGTCAATAAAAAAAATATTCCAATAACAAAAAGACCTGAAATAGATAGATGGATTATTTCAGAACTCAATCGCCTTATAAAGGAAGTAGACGAAGCATTTGACAAGTATGATGCTACTAAAGCGGCTAGGAATATATCAACTTTTGTAATTGATTTACTTAGCAACTGGTATGTAAGGTTGTCAAGAAGAAGATTTTGGAAGGGAGCATTAAGTGATGATAAACTAGCCGCATTTAATACCCTTTTCGAATGCCTCGATAAAGTTTGTAGATTAATGGCTCCATTGGCACCTTTTTTTGCAGATAGACTTTTTTTAGATCTTAACAAAGAAAATCGTTCTGAAGTAAAAGATTCCGTGCATTTAACAATATTCCCATCAAGTAATACGCAGCATAGAGACATTGACCTTGAAAAGAAGATGGATTTTGCTAGAGATATATCCTCATTGGCTTTGTCTATAAGGAAAAGAAATCAGATTAAAGTAAGACAGCCTTTAAACAAATTAATTATTCCTGTAAAAAATATTTTAGAAAAAAAATCTATAGAAAGTGTTTCAGAGTTGATTTGTGCAGAGATAAATGTTAAGAAAATTGAAATTATTGATGATTCGTCAGGAATTATCGTAAAATACGTTAAACCAAATTTAAAAATTCTAGGCCCTAAATATGGTAGTAAAATAAACGAGTTGAAAAATAAATTGGAGGCGCTTCAGAAAAATCAAATCGACTCATTAGAAAAGGGGGAGAGAATCTCAATACATATATCAGATGAGAAAATCAACATTTCTCCTTCTGAGGTATTAATAGAATATAAAGATATCGAAGGTTGGATTGTTGCAAATAATGATAAAATTACTGTTGCTCTTGATACAAGAGTAAACCAAACTCTTTTTAATGAAGGGCTAGCTAGAGAGTTTATAAATAGACTTCAAAATTTAAGAAAACAGTCGGGATTTGAGGTGACTGACAAAATTATTTTATATTTGACCCCTGACAAGACCTTAGAGAAGGTGTTTGTTAATCATTTAGATTACATTAAAAATGAAGTTTTAGCTAAAGAAATAGTTATTAAAAAGGAATTGAAAAAAGGAGAAAATATTGTATTTGATCAAATAAAAACATTTGTTGAACTTTATAAAATTAGTCCATAATGAGTGAAATAATTAAAAATAAATATAGTGACAAAGAACTAAATCAATTTAAAGTTTTAATTGAAGAAAAAATCGAGAAAGCAAAAAAAGATCTTGAATTGTTAAGAAGCACCTACATGAACGATGGTAACAATGGAACCGATGATACTTCTCCAACTTTCAAAGCTTTTGAAGAAGGTTCAGAAACGATGTCCAAAGAAGCAAATACACAACTAGCTTTAAGACAAGAAAAGTTTATTCGCGATCTTAAAAGCGCGTTAATTAGAATAGAAAATAAAACTTATGGAATATGCAGGGTTACTGGAAAACTTATAAAAAAAGAGAGATTAACCCTGGTCCCACACGCTACCTTAAGCATAGAAGCCAAAAACATGCAAAAGTAATTTGTTTTACTTTTCTAGTTTTGTTTAACCTTAAATTATACTCTCAAAACATAAATATAAAAAAATGGAACTCAAATGATTTTGATTTCGTTTTTTTAAAGCTAGATTTCACCAGTAATGTAACAATTAATGAGTCAATGTCTAATGAAATTTATGTTAAGTATAAGCAAGAGGGAGAATTCAAAGAAAACGTTTTATTAAGAACAACTATTGACAATAGGCAGTTGAAAATTCAAGAAATAGTTTCTCCAACGTTAAAAACATATAACGACAAACTTAGTGTCCATAAGACAGTTGCTAATACAATTGAAGTTACAGTTCCAATAAACTTTAGGACCATTATAAATACAAGCTCTTGTAGTATGAATATAATGTCTTCTTTTTCAGACATAAACATCAAAATAGATGAGGGTAATGTAAATTTAAATCAAAAAAAAATTAAAGGAGAAATAAAATCAATTTCGGCTGATGTTTTTTGTGTAAACCCATTGAGTAAATTACTAGTTAGTTCTAAAGCTGGTGTTGTATCTGGGTTATATAATAGCTCCGTTATGCCTAATTTAGTAATTCAAACTATCAGAGGAAATGTTAGCAAGGAATGTTTTATAAATTAATTATTTTTAGACATGCGTTTAAATTTTTCCTTCCCAAAAATTAATCTCAAAAGAGCCCTTTATATAATATTCGCTGTGATATTATTAGATCAATTTTCTAAAATTTATATAAAACTGCATTTCCCTTTAACACTTTATGGTGATGATGCCATACTTGATTATGGATTTTTCAAGCTCCTATTTATTGAAAATAAGGGGATGGCGTGGGGAACGAAACTAAGCGATTTCATTCCTTTTCTAGATGATGAGATATCAAAATTATTATTATCAATAATAAGGATAGTTGCAATCTTTTTTCTTGGTTACTGGATAAAAAAATCTTTTCAGGAGAAAACTTCAAATTCTTTTTTATTGTCATTATGCCTTATCTTCGCTGGAGCCGTTGGTAATTTATTAGATTCCATTTTTTATGGAGCTATCTTTTCACATAGCTATGGGCAAGTGGCAACATTTCTTCCTGATAAGGGCTATGCTCCATTTTTTTTTGGTCATGTTGTTGACATGCTACAATTTCCAATTTTCACTTGGATATGGCCAAAATGGATTCCATTTGTTGGAGGGGAACCGTATACTTTTTTTGAATACGTTTTTAATCTTGCTGACTCATCAATCAGTTTAGGAATAGCAATTATAATCTTTTTTAATAGGAAATTTTTAACTAATTAAAATTGTAAATTTTTTTTGGAGTCACGCAAAGATTAAGCTTGATATCTAAAGGAGAGGTCAGTATTTTTTTTTCTGGGGTGAAAAATGATAACCCTATTTTTAAGCATTCATCGCCACATTTAGCCAAAAATTTGTCATAATATCCCTTGCCATAACCAACCCTGTTCCCATAACAATCATATGCGAGTAAAGGAACAAAAACAACTTGGATTTTTTTTGGTTTTACTTTGATACCATTTATTGGTTCTAATACACCCCATTGATTTAATTTAAGTTTGGTCGTGTCGTTTAACAAATAATGAGTCAACTTGGAATTTGAAATAACTTTAGGAATAATAATATTTTTATCCCTCCCTTGGAGAACAGAAATAATGTAATTTGTATTAATTTCTTTCAATTTATTCACTCCCATGAATATATGGAAGTTGTCGAAACCCCACATAGGTATTGTGAGAATTTGATTTGCTATTTTAATACTTAACTCCTCAATTTTTACAGAGTCCAGTTCAGCTCTTTTTTTCTTATATAATAATCTTAAAGTTTTTTTATCCAATGTTTAATATATCTCAACAAAGAAAAGAATTAATTTTGTTTACTTGTAGATCATGTATAAAGATAAAACTATATCCATTCAGCTTGATACTCTCCCTGAAAACCCAGGAGTTTATCAATTTTACAATGAAAAAAGTGAAATTTTATATATAGGCAAAGCTAAAAATCTAAAAAAAAGGGTCAAATCCTATTTTACTAAAAATCATGATAACAATAGAACTCGGTTATTAGTAAAAAAAATTTTTTTAGTAAAACATATTATTGTAGAAACTGAGACTGATGCTCTTTTATTGGAAAATAGTTTAATTAAAGAATATAAACCAAGATATAATGTATTATTAAAGGATGATAAAACATATCCCTGGATATGTCTACAAAAACTTCCCCCTAAAATATTTTATACAAGGGATAATAAAATTAAAAATGCAGAATATTTTGGTCCATACACGAGTGTGAAACATTTGAAAATACTTTTAGCCTTAATAAAAGAAATTTATCCTTTCTTAAATCATGAACTTAACCACTTACTTAAGATTAGGAGTAAAGAACAATCAATTAAATTGTTTGATAAAAACAAAGACTCTATAAAAGAGCTTATTAAAGGGAACCTTAAATTTTGTTTAAATCATTTAAAAAAAGAAATGGTTAGTCTATCAGGTGAAGAAAAATATGAAGAAGCTCAAATTTTAAAAGATAAAATTATATCTCTAGAAAAATATCAGTCAAAGTCAACAATTGTAAATCCAAAAATTAATAATGTTGATGTGTTCTCAATTGTCGATGGCGAATCTCACGCTTACGTAAATTTCCTTCAAATTGCTTATGGTTCTATCATTAGGTCTCACTCTGTAGAAATTAAAAAAAAGTTAAATGAAAATAAAAAAAATCTTTTATCTCTAGCTATAATTGAAATGAGAAACCTTTTTAGTTTGAAGACAAATCAAGTTTACCTGCCTTTTAAAATTAATCTAGGTGAAAAAATTAAGGTTCATGTTCCGAAATTAGGAGAGAAGAAAAAACTACTTGAACTTTCTCTTAGAAATGCAAAATTTTATAGGATTGAAAAAATCAATCAAATGAAAGTTATAGATCCTGAAAAACATAAAAATAGAATATTGGAGCAAATGAAATTGGACCTTCGACTTAACAATAAACCTGAACACATTGAATGTTTTGATAATTCAAATTTGCATGGGACAAATCCAGTTGCAGCTTGTGTTGTTTTTAAAAATGGGAAACCATCAAAAAACGAATACAGACTTTATAATATCAAAGATGTAAAGGGAATTGATGATTTCGCTTCAATGAAAGAAGTCGTATTTAGAAGATATAAAAGATTAATTAATCAAGGACAAAACTTGCCTCAACTTATTGTTGTAGATGGAGGTAAAGGTCAACTTTCATCAGCAATGAAAGCCATTAAATCTTTGGGAATTGAAAAGCAAATATCGTTGATTGGAATTGCAAAAAGACTTGAAGAAATCTTTTCCCCAGCAGACCCGATTCCAATTTATCTTGATAAAAGATCTGAGACATTAAAAATTATTCAGCAACTTAGAAATGAAGCTCACCGCTTTGGAATTAATTTTCATAGAAAAAAAAGAATTAAAAGTAGTTTTAATTCTTATTTAGACGAGTTAAAAGGAATAGGGCCAAAAACTAAGGAATTACTTTTAAAAGAGTTTAAAAGCGTAAAGAGAATTAAAGATTCTAGCGTGGAAGAATTCGTTGGTTTGTTTGGAGAAAAAAAAGGGGAAAGAATATTTAATACAATAAATAAATGAAAAAAATATTTATAGCCATTTACATTTTTACTTTTTCATTTTCTTACTCGCAAACAAATAAAAAAAGGTTTCTCTCAAATTCAATTAATTCTTTTAAGGAAGGAGAGTGGCTTCAATTTAGAGTTCATTACGGGTTTTTCAATGCAAGTGAAATTGAAATCGAATTAGAGAAAAAAAAATTAGACAGCATATCCGTTTTTCATGCTAAAGGATATGGAAGATCCACTGGTTTATTGAGATTTTTTTTTAAAGTTGAAGACTATTACGAATCATACTTTAAAGAATCCAATGGCTTACCGGTGTGGTTTATTAGAGATATTTACGAAGGCGGATATACGAAAAATCTTGAGATGTTTTTCAATCATGACCTAAACACTGTCAAATTGAATGATAAAAAAAACAATAGAATTTTAAACTTTGATATTAATTCAAACGCACAAGACTTAATTTCAGCATTTTATTATCTAAGAAATTTTTATAATACTGATAACTTAGAAATTAAGGAGGAAATAAATATAAACATGTTTTTCGATGAAGAAAACTATTTATTTAAACTTAGATTCTTAGGTTATGATTTTCTGAACACTAAATTTGGTAAGGTTGAATGTATGAAGTTCCGGCCATATGTTCAAAGCGGCAGGGTATTTAAAGAACAAGAAAGTGTGACTCTATGGATAAGCAATGACAAAAATAAAATTCCTGTAAAAATGAAAGCAGACTTAAAAATTGGCTCTATAGAATGCGACCTAGAAAACTTTAAGAACTTAAATCATCCTTTTAATATTATTACCAATTAATTGTTGTTAACTTTTTTGATAAGTCATTATTAGCATTTTAAAAAGAGGTCAAAAACTTCACGAAATTTGTAATGAAATGAAAGATTATCTTTTCAAAATAGTGTCCTTTTTTTTTATTATAACAATACTCAGTTGTAAAAATGAAAAAAAAACACCTAACCCTATTCGGATAAGTGATGTAGTAATTGAAAAACCTGACATTCACTATGGTCTTGATTTTAATAAGTTTTCCTCAAAAGAATATAAAATAAAAAGGGGAGATACGTTTGGAGACATATTAGAAAACAACGGAATCGATTATCCAGAGGTTTACCATATACTTCAGAAAATAAAAAGTTCAATAAATATTAGAAAACTGCAAATTGGAAAACCTTACACTCTGCTATTTACTAAAGATAGTATTAGTACTCCAAAATATTTTATTTATCACCCTGGGGCCCTAAGTTACACTGTTGTGCATTTAAGAGACAGTATTTATGGGGAAAAAATAGAGAAACCTGTAAGAATCGTAGAGTTACAAGCAACTGGTACCATAAAAAGTTCTTTGTACGAAACAATGATAAATAGTGGTTACAATAGTATGCTAACATATTTTTTGGCAGATGTATACGCTTGGACAATTGACTTTACAAGACTTGACAAAGGTGATCGCTTTAAAGTTATATATAACGAGAAGTTTGTTGACGATAGCATATCAATTGGGATTGAAAAGATTAAAGCAGCCTACTTTGAGCATAGAGGAAAAGGTCTTTATGCTTTCGAATTTATTTCGGATAAAAATAAGGGAATTGTAGATTATTTTGATGATAAGGCTAAAAACTTAAGGAGGGCATTCTTAAAATCACCTGTTAAATTTAGTCGCATCTCGTCAAGATATAATTTGAAAAGAAGAATTGCATACTACGGACGTGTTAAACCTCATAAAGGAACAGATTACGCAGCTCCAATCGGAACCCCAATAATGTCCACTGCAAATGGAAGAGTAACCGAATCTAAATATGCAAAGGGTAATGGAAATTATGTTAAAATAAGACATAATAATAAATATTCTACCCAGTACCTGCATATGAAAAGAAGAAAAGTAAGAGTTGGTCAATACGTTAAACAGGGTGACGTTATTGGATGGGTTGGTATGACTGGTTACACTTCAGGTCCACATGTATGCTATAGATTTTGGAAAAATGGCAGACAAGTAGACCCTTATAAACAAAAATTACCGGAGGCAAAACCAATTTCGAAATCTCTAAAAGCTGAATTTTTTGAAGAAATTAAACCCTTAAAAATAAAATTAAGCTGTCTTTATTTTGAAGATGAGGCTCAAGACATAAAATTAGCAATGAATTAAAATGACTTTACCAAAAATTAATCCCATAAAAACAAAAGGTTGGAGAGATTTAAAAAATCACTTTAACGAAATAAAAAGTCACACTATTTCACACTTTTTTGCCAATGATTCGAACAGGTTTAAAAAATTTTCTATAAAATTTGGTGACTTACTTTTAGATTATTCTAAAAATAGAATAAATGATAAAACATTAGAGATTTTTGAGAAACTTGCAGAAGAGATTAAACTTGATGACGCAATTGAATCATATTTTAAGGGGGGGAAAATCAATGAAACCGAACGAAGGGCAGTTTTACATACTGCGGTTAGAAATCAAAGTAATGATAAATTAATCCATGATGGTATTGATATTATAGAAAAAATAAAAACTGAAAGAGAAAGGATTTTTAAATTTTCAAATGAAATTATAACCGGTAATTATCTAGGTTTTTCTGGAAAAAAAATATCAACAATAGTTAATATTGGAATTGGAGGTTCTGATCTTGGCCCAAAAATGGTTACCGAGGCCCTAGAGTTTTATAGAAATCACCTAAATATAAAATTCATATCAAATATAGATGGAGATCATATTCATAGTTTATTACAAGTTTTAGACCCTGAAACAACACTCTTTATTATAGTATCAAAAAGTTTTAAGACACAAGAAACATTGACAAATGGTGAAACAATTAAAAAATGGTTTATAGAAAAAACGAATAAAGATGCTGTTTCAAAACATTTTGTGGCAGTTTCAAATAATTTAGACAAAACAAAAGATTTTGGAATTTCTAGCGATAAAATTTTTCCTATGAATGATTGGGTAGGTGGAAGGTTTTCGTTATGGAGTTCAGCCGGAATTACAATTGCTCTTGCAATTGGTCAAGATAACTTTCAAGAACTTTTAAATGGTGCTCAAGAAGTTGATTTTCATTTTAAAACAGCGAAATTTAATGATAATATTCCAAAAATTTTAGCCATGATTGGTATATGGTATACTAATTTTTGGAATGCTGAAACAGAGGCTATTGTTCCATACACGGAGTATTTAAGGAGTCTTCCATCATATTTACAACAGAGCGTAATGGAAAGTAATGGAAAAAATGTAAATAGAGAGGGTGAAAAAATAAATTACCAAACTAGTCCAATAATTTGGGGCGCAAGTGGCACTAATTCTCAACACGCATTTTTTCAGCACATTCACCAAGGAACAAAGTTAATACCAATAGATTTTATTGGGTTTAAAAATTCTTTATTTAAAAATGATGAGCACCAAAAAAAGCTACTTGCAAATTTAATTGGTCAAGTGGATGCATTAATGAAAGGAAAGAACGAGGGAGAAGTTGAAAAAGAATTAGTGTCAAAGAAAATAAATGAAGATGAAATTAAATTTTTAACTCCTTATAAAGTTTTTGACGGGAATAAACCATCGAATACGATAATTTTTGACAAAGTTACACCTGAAAATATAGGTCGATTGATCGCTATTTATGAACATAAAATTTTTGTTCAAGGAATCGTATGGAACATTTTTAGTTATGACCAATGGGGTGTCGAATTAGGTAAGGAATTAGCTGATGAAATCCTTAAAAAGGATAATCAAAACTCCTCTTTTTCCTTGGAAAATTATTTGTTTTCCTAAAAAACATATTTAAATTATTTTAATTTTAAATCCACGATAACTAATTGTAATTCGGTGTTACCGTTCCAACTGTTTTGTTCTATAGAGTATAGGATATCAAACCCTTTACTTTTATTTATTTTATTTAATATATCTCCCCTGCCAAAAGCAATCCCTTTATAAATTTTATTTTTTGATTTTATGTATACTTGTAAATGTTGGTTGTCCTTACCTACAGTTCTAGTCTGAGATGTACTTATACAATTTCTAGAACAAAAAATAGGCTTCAAATTATTTGGTCCAAATGGCCCCATTTGTTCTATAATTTTAAAAAAATTAAAATTCAGTTCACTTAACGAGATTTCTAGATCATAAATAGAGGTCTTTATTTTTTGTTTTTCAGATATATTTTTATTAGAAAACTCTTCGAATTCATTTTTAAATAATTCGAGTTTTGATTCGTGCAATTTTAACCCTGCTGCATATTTATGACCCCCAAATTGTTCCAAGAGGTTACTACACTTTTTTAATGCCTTGTATATATCAAATCCTTTTATAGATCTAGCTGAACCAATATAATATTGATCCTTTTTAGTTAAAACGATTGTTGGTCTATAATATTTTTCTATTAATCTCGATGCAACAATTCCAATTATACCTGGATGCCAATTGTCATTATAAACTAAGGTGAAAGAAAATGATTCTTCTTCTTTGAGTTTTATTTGAACAAGGGCCTCTTCCGTGGTTTTTTTGTCTTCCTCTCGCCTTTCGGCATTAATTGAACTTATCTGTTTTGACGGATTAATTGTGTCTTCAAGTTTTTCACACATTAATAATTCAAGCGCTAGGGCTGCATGTCTCATCCTGCCAGCTGCATTAACTTTAGGAGATACTTTGAAAACTAATGTCGAAGTGGAAATCTTATCTCCTTTGAAATCTGATAAAAGTGCTTTTATTCCAGGGCGAGGATTTTTATTAATTTGCTTAAGCCCTAAATATGTAATTATTCTATTTTCTTCACACAAAGGCACCTGATCTGCAACGGTTGCAAGAGAAACTAAATCCAAATAATTAATTAGTTGTTGAGTATTCATACCCCATTCTAAACAGAGAGCTTGAATCAACTTAAATCCAATTCCACATCCACATAGCTCCTTAAATGGATATTTACAGTCATCTCTTTTAGGATCCAATACAGCAATCGCATTTGGTATTTGACTTTCTGGCAAATGATGATCACAAATTATAAAATCAATATTATTTGATTTGGCATATTCTACCTCTTCTAATGCCTTTATACCACAATCTATTGAAATGATTAGAGAAATCCCTTTTTTTATAGCTTCGTTGATTCCATTGACTGAAACTCCATAACCCTCAGTCTCACGATTTGGAATGTATGGAAAAATATTATTCGTTTTTTGTCTTAGAAAAGTAGTTAACAACGCAGTTGAAGTAACTCCATCTACATCATAATCTCCATATATTAAAATTTTTTCTTCATTATTTATGGCTCTGTTAATTCTATCTGTAGCAAATTCCATATCCTTCATCAAAAATGGGTCATGAAGATTATTAAACTTCGGGCGAAAAAAGGATTTCGCCCTTTCATAGTTATTTATCCCTCTTTGAGCTAATATGATTGATATGCCCCTTGAAACGCCTATCTGGCTTTGAAGAAGTTTTATTACCTCATCATTTGGAATTGGTTTGGGTTCCCATCGCATAATTAACTTTTTAATCCTTCAATGCAAATCACAAACTCTCCTTTTGGTTCATTGTTTTCAAAATGTGACAAACATTCGTTAACAGTTCCTCTAATAGTCTCTTCAAAAATTTTGGAAATTTCTCGAGATATAGAAATGTTTTTTTCTATCCCACATATATCTTTGATTTCCTTTAATAATTTAATAATCCTGTGTGGGGATTCAAACAATACCACAGTCCTTGTTTCTTTAGACAGCTGTAAAATCTTTTTGTTTCTACCCTTTTTTTTTGGTAAAAAACCTTCAAAAATAAAATTTGTTGTTGGAAACCCA
>CACJHA010000002.1 GCA_902593075.1 uncultured Bacteroidota bacterium | reverse complement strand
TCCATATCATTTACTATAGCATCAATTTTTGCAATTATATAGTTATAAAATACCTGGAGAATTATTGCAACTATTAATCCGAATACTGTGGTTAATAACGCCACTTTAATACCTCCCGCAACCAGTGACGGTTGCATATCTCCTGCAGCTTCAATTTTATCAAATGCCTGAATCATACCTATTACTGTTCCCATGAAACCAAGCATGGGAGCTAAAGCAATAAATAAAGATATCCAAGAAACATTTTTTTTCTAATTGGCCCATTTGGACTCCACCATAAGCAATTACGGCCTTTTCGGCACTCTCTATACTTTCATCGGCTCTATCTAAACCTTGATAAAAAATAGAAGCAACCGGCCCTTTTGTATTTCTACATAATTCTTTTGCAGCGTCAACACCATCATCTGAGAGGGCTTTTTCTACCCCTTCGGTTAGTTTCTTTGTGTTAGTTGATGCTAAATTTAAAAATATAATTCTTTCAATGGAAATAGCTAAGCCTAAGATTAAACAAATTAAAACTATACCCATAAAGCTTGGACCACCTTCAATAAAACGTTTTTTTAATTCTTGAGTAAAAGAGGGTGATTCATCAGTTACCTCCATTTCCTCGCTATCTTGAATAATTGTTGTATTTAAATTATAACTAACGGCAGAATAAACTTGGGTTGAAACACCGAATGATAATAAAAATGCAATTAATAAAACAAATGACTTTTTCATGAAATATTTTTTTATCTTATAATTTGAGGGCTAAATATAAAAAAAATTATGTTTTAATCTCACCTGTGAATTACAAAATCGAATAAAATTATTTAAAAATAAAATAATTAGTCCCAATTAATGAGTTTATTATCCTTAGGAGCTGTCAATTTTAGCCTTTTTTTAATTTTATTAAGATACATGGTATTGTATCTTAATCTCGAGATGTGATTTGGGTTTTCTTGATCTCCATTCCAGCAATGCTCAGCTCCATTGCCGTAATCTACCTCACCATTATAATATGGATTGCTGGTTTTTTCTAGAAACTTTTCAGTTAACACTACGGCATTATTTAAATAATAATTATCCATGTCACCACAATAAATATTTATTTTCCCTTTTAAGTCCTTACCTATCTCACTCCAATCCCTTTCCATTATATACCTTAGATCGTAATTTTCCTTCCAATAATTAGCAACCTCTTTGTCAATTTCACCAGACAACTTGTCCCATATAGGTTTTGGGTATCCGTTTTCACCAACTGGAGAATAGACTGCTTGCCATATGTCCCACTGATCACCTGATCTCCCATTGGAACCAAGAACATACTCTCTTCTATTGATGTCTTTTAGGTATGCTTTAATTCTACCTATTCCATCCCTTATTCCAGGACGTAAATTTCTCATAAATTCTCCTTCATCATAATAGGCATTTTTATCTTTGTAAAGATCAACAATTGTAAAGGCTCTAAAATCTATTGGATCTGGACAAGCTGCAAAGCACCCATTATATTCTTTAGGGTAAAATACTTGAGCTGCTAGAGCTTCCCATCCTCCTGTAGAACCCCCGTATAAAAATCTACCCCATCCCTCACCTATACCATCAAACATATTTTCAATATAAGGAATCAATTCGTATGTTATGGCATCGCCGTAAGGACCTAAGTTTGCAGAATTGACTGCATAAGAATCATCATAGTAAGGATTTTGGTGTTGAATCTCAATGACCATAAATCTTGGAAAACTTTTTGAAATCCATTGCTTGTAGAAATTATATGCCTCGTTTTCCTGAATGAATTTATATCCAGTAATCCCAAATCGTTCGTTGAATATAGAATCTTTTTTTGGAGCATCTGGAGGCTTATTTCTAAATCCTCTAAATGTGTTAGGAAAGTGACCATGGAAAACCATAAGAGGATATCTTTTCGAACCTGTTTTTTTAAAACCCTTAGGTAATAAAACATTTGCTTGCAAAAACATTGGTCTTCCCCAAAATTCTGACAATAATTTACTCTGAATTTTTATATGCTTTATGTAATTAGAATCTTCAATTGGTTCAATTTTAGGAATTTCATTATTTAATTTAATTTCCACGAAATTATTTTTTTGGATGTTAACTTTTTGAGGATTGCTATATAAATTTTCAGGACTTATATTCCATTTCTGTCCCTCTCCCTGATCCATAGGTAATTTTAATTCAAATCCGGTTGCCATTTTGAAAGTTTCATATTTATGCAAAAATGCTTGTACATAGTAATCACCATTAGGTAAGTCTTTAAGTTGATTAATCGGATATGCCAATAAATTTGAATTAAATTTTATTATTTCTCCAGGCTTCCAATTTTCTACATCAACTCCAACAATGATTCCTGTGTTTTTACCATCATTTATTTGGAATCTTGGTTCAGGTTTTAATTTTTTACTAAACATTAACAAGAGTCTTCCGTCAAAACCGTCTTCTATTGCTAAATCTTGGGTATAACTTACACCGATGAAACTTTTGTCTATTTTTGATTCACATCCAATAAAAAGAAAAGTGAATACAAATACGAAAGGGGCAAATTTTTTCATTTTTTTACTTATTTTTATTAACTATATATAAATACTTATCGATTAAAATTTAATTTATTATCTCAAATAATGATACATAAAAATAATATTCTTTTAATACTCGTATTTATTTTTTCATTTAATTCTTTTTCTCAAAGAAAGAAAAATAAACAAAAAATAACTATAGAAAAAACTACCTATAATAACTTATCGTGGAGGAATATTGGCCCTTTTAGAGGCGGGAGAAGCGTTGCGTCCTGCGGCTTAATTGAAAAAGAAAATATTTTTTATATGGGAAGTACTGGAGGTGGTGTTTGGAAATCAGAAGATTATGGGATTAGTTGGAATAACGTTTCTGATGGATTTTTTAAAACAGGAACAGTAGGTGCAATATCTGTATCAGAAAGTGACGAAAATGTTGTTGTGGTTGGTATGGGGGAACATGCCGCAAGAGGTGTTATGACATCAATGGGAGATGGTGTTTACATTTCAAAAGATTCAGGTAAAACGTGGATTAACAAAGGTTTAGAGAGCACATATCACATTTCAGATATTATAATTCATCCCGAAAATCCAAAAATAATTTTTGTTTCTGCCCAAGGATCTCAATATGGTCCTTCAAAAGAAAGAGGCGTTTTTAAAACTATCGATGGTGGTGACACTTGGAAAAAGGTATTATATGTAAATCAAAATGTTGGGGCGTCTTCTATAAGTATGGATATGACAAATCCAAGAATAATTTACGCCTCCATGTGGGAACATTCTCGAACACCATGGCAAATTAGATCAGGAGGAAAAAAATCAGGAATTTATAAATCATCTGATGGAGGAGAAACTTGGATTAAGTTAAAAAATGGTTTACCAAAAGAATTTGGAAAGTCTGGTATTTCTGTGTCTAGAGCTAATCCGAATCTGGTTTATGTTATTTTAGAAGCAGAGGGTGAAAAAAGTGGATTATACAAATCAACTGACAAAGGGGAAAACTGGAAATTAATAAACAATAAGAGAATCAATATTACCCGTTCATGGTATTATATGGAGGTTTTCGCAGATCCCCAAGATGAAAATAAGGTATATGTTTTAAATGCTCCTGTAATGAAATCAATAGATGGTGGAAAGTCCTTCAAAAAGGTTGAGACACCACACGGGGATAATCATCATTTATGGATTAATCCAAAGAATAACAATATAATGATTAATTCTAATGATGGAGGTGCAAACATAACCACAGATGCTGGAAAGAGTTGGAGCACTCAAACAAATCAGCCTACCTCTCAATTTTACCGTGTGATAGCAGATTCACAAACTCCATATCACGTTTACGGGGGTCAACAGGACAACTCAGCTATTGGAATTAAAAACAGGACATATGGAAGAGGAATTAGTTGGAAAGATTGGTATTCAGTAGCTGGATGTGAAAGCGCTTTTCTTGCATTTGATAATGATAATCCAAAAACCGTTTATGGAGGATGCTATCAGGGAATTATTGAAAGGTGGAATAGAGAAACCGGAGTTTCAAAACAAATAAAAGAGTATCCTGAACTTTCACTAGGAAATATGCCTAAGGAATTTAAATATAGATTTAATTGGAATGCTCCGATTTTGACTTCTCCACAAAACTCAAACACAATTTATCATGCAGGAAATGTTGTATTTAAGTCCAGTGATAAAGGAAATACTTGGCAAATAATAAGTGGTGATTTAACGAGAAATGAAAAAAACAAACACGGTAAAGGTGGGGCTCCCTATACAAACGAAGCTGCGGGAGGAGAAAATTACAACACAATTATGAGTTTAGCTATATCAAAGAAAGATGGAAATGTAATATGGGCTGGGACCGACGATGGCCTTCTTCACCTCACTAGAAATGGTGGGAAAGTATGGGATAATATTACACCAAAGGGGCTAAAACAAGGGATTATAAACTCTATTGATTTGTCTGAATTAAAAGAGGGAAAAGCTTATATAACATTGATGAGATACAAGTTTATGGATATGAAACCTTACATTTATAAAACAGAAGATTATGGAAATACTTGGGAGCTTATCTCAAACGGGATAGAGGGGGAAAATAACTTTGTGCGAGTCGTTAGAGCAGACAAAAAAATTAGAGGACTTTTGTATGCAGGTACTGAAATGGGATTTTTTATTTCGAAAAATGATGGTGAGATTTGGGAAAAACTTCAACTCAATCTTCCAATAGTTCCAATTAATGATCTGTTTATTAGAAACAACGATTTAATTGCAGCAACTGCAGGGAGGTCATTTTGGGTATTGGATAACTTATCTCCCTTACAAGAATTAAACGTTCCTAAAGGACCTAAAGTTATAATTGAAAGTAAAGTAAAAAGATTCATTGGGGGATATACTGAGAAAAGTATACACAAAAATTTGGGTCAAAACCCTTTACCAGGCATTGAAATAGATTATTTTATTCCAAAAGGGTTTGATACTCTTGATGTGAAAATTTTAATTCTGAAAGATAACATAGTGATTAGAAAATTTGAAAACAAAAAAGATGCTATCAAATTCGAAACATGGCAAGGCGGACCACCAAAGCAAAAGTACTTAAAGCCAAAATATGGATTTAACAGATTTAATTGGGATTTTAGAAGAGAACCTTTTTTAGGAGTTGATAAAGTTTTTGTTTACGGTAGTTATAATTCTGGAATTGTTGCACCAGGAAACTACAATATTAAAATGAATATAGGAGATGAAGTTTATGAAAATAGTTTTTTAGTTGAACCCGATCCAAATTTTGATTTTGAGCTTTCGGAATATTTAGAACAAGAAGAACTTTTACTTTCAATTGAAAAAAATATCAGAAATCTTAATTTAACTGTTTCAAAAGCTAGAAATATTAAACTACAATTTGAAAATCAAATTAAAAAAATGGGTAATAAAAAAGCATTTTCTGATTTAATTAAAATGGGAAAAGAGATTATAAATAAAATAAATAAATGGGAACAAAAATTAATTCAGCCCAAACAAAAAACTTTCCAAGATGTAATTAATTTCCACAATAAATTAAATGCTGAATTTATTTATTTACATGAATACGTTAACAGTCTAGAACCTACAATAACAGCGGGTGCAAAAGACAGATTCATTGACCTTGATAATAATTTTAAAATGATTATGAAAACTTATAAAAATGATATTTTAGGAAGTATAGATGATTATAATAATGAATACAAAATGAGAAATATTCCAGCAATCATATTACAAAATTAAAACCTTTTTTTTACCACTAATTTTTGATTAATTTTTCAAGAATTGATAATAATTGATTTGGACTATCTACAAAATAATTTGCTTTCGTTTTTTTCCTTCCAATTTTTATGCTAAAGTTGTTTTTAGCTAATTTTGAAAACATGCTTTCGTCAGTAACATCGTCACCAGCACATAATATAAAATCATATTTTGTTTTGGATAAAAAATCTACAACAGAATTTCCTTTGTTGAAGATACCTTTACTTACTTCAATCCCGTTTACGATATCTGTTATTTGAAGTTCGTCAGAAGCAAGGCTGCTTAGAACAGTTTTTAATTCGACGACCCTTTCAGAAGCAAGCTCAGGATCGGTTTTTCTAAAATGCCATACCAAACTTGTTTTCTTTTTTTCAATAAATGTACCCGGAGTTCTATCTGTAAATGCCTCAAAAACAGGTAAAATGTCTAACATCCAGTCGTTTTTTTCTTGGAAGTTTAGATCTATCCAACTACCATTGATTTCTTTTCTGTAATTTCCATGTTCCGCTACAAGATTAACTTTAAAATGATCAAAATGTTTTGATAAAAAACTTTGGTCTCTACCGCTAATTATAACTACTTCTGTGTTTTTTAAACCAGAAATATTCTGCAGAAGCTTTTTAACACGACTTGATGGTGTAGCTAATTTTGGTTTGTCATTAAATTCAACTAAAGTTCCGTCATAATCTAAGAAAAATATTTTTTTACTTGAAGAGTCGAAATTGGCTTTGATTTTAAACAATTCATTGCTGTCAATTTTCGTCGCAGTTGATTTAACTTTAATTTTAGATTGTTGCTCCAAACCTCTCATAAATTCTTTTGCCCAATGACGAACATTATATCTCTTTAGTCTGATTTGCATTCTTTTATTTCTTTCAATTTGCTCACTCTTTGACATGTTTACAGATTGAAACAATGCTTCTGCCATGTTATTTAAATCAAATGGATTCACCAACACGGCTTGGAAAAGTTCTTTGGAAGCTCCTGCCATTTCACTTAAAATTAAAACACCATCTTTTTCAACTCTAGTTGATATAAATTCTTTTGCAACCAAATTCATGCCATCTCTTACTGGAGTTATCATAGCTATATCAGAAGTAGTATACAAATCAACAAGATCTTCAAAATCCATATTCCGATAATAATACCATATAGGAGTCCAATTTACAGTTGCAAATTCTCCATTTACTCTACCAACAATTTCATCTGTTTCTCTTTTAAGTCTCTTGTAATCAGAAACTGCTGCTCTAGAAGGAACAGTCAACATAACAAGTCTAACTTTTTCCAAATACTGTGGATATTTTCTTAGAAAAATTTCAAATGCTTTTATCCTGTTTACAACTCCTTTTGTATAATCAAGGCGGTCAATTGACAAAATAAGTTTGCCTCCAGATGAAGTTTTCTTATGATAGTCTAATTGTTTTTTCAACTCTGATTTTTTAGACTTTTTTTCAATTAGACGTTTTTTAGCAGCAGAATTGAATTTCTCAAAATCAATACCCATTGGAAATGTATCAACCACAACTTTCCTCGAACCTAAATCAATTCTATTAAAATCTACATCATTCTTTAAAATCCTTTTTACCGAACTTAAAAAATGACGTTCGTAATCGTATGTGTGGAATCCAATTTGGTCAGCTCCCAAAATTCCTTGAAGTAGTTCTTCTCTCCATGGAAAAATTCTGAAAATTTCAAAGGAAGGAAAGGGTATATGTAGAAAAAAACCTATAGTAGTGTTAGGTTTTTGGTCTCTAATCATTTTAGGACAAAGTAAAAGTTGATAATCATGCACCCAAATAATATCTCCATCTTCAACATTATTTATTACGGCTTCGGCAAATTTTTTATTTACCTCAACATAAGAATCCCATTGGTTCTGACTGAAAACCGAATATTCAATAAAATAATGAAAAAGTGGCCAGAGTGCTTTGTTTGACAACCCATAATAAAATTCATCTATTTCTTTTTTTTCTAAATTGACTGGAAAATAATTGTTATTATCAAGGTGTTTTTGAACGGGTCCCCATGATTTTTTGTCAATTTCATCAAAACTAATACCCGGCCATCCAATCCACAAAAAGTCTTCTTTTTTTCGGATTGAATTCATACCTGTTGCTAATCCCCCTGAAGATGAAGTATATTTGTAATTATTTTCTACTTTAGATATCTGAATTGGAAGTCTATTAGAAACGATAATAGTTTTTCCCATATTTAACTATTGAATATAAAATTATGTAATTAAAAAATCATACATGAAATCTAATACACTAAATTTCGGGATAATTGGGAATTGTCAATCTTCTGCATTAATAAATGAGAATTCTTCAATAGACTGGTGTTGTTTACCACAATTTGATTCAGCCTCTGTATTCGCTAAAATTCTAGATGAACAGAAAGGGGGTAGTTTTAAGATAGAATGTGATAAAACTTACAAAAGTTCCCAAAATTATATAGAAAACACCTCCATTTTGGTTACAAAATTTGAAAATGGAGAAAACTCTTTTGAAGTAATTGACTTCATGCCAAGATATCAAAAAGAGAACGGCTCTTTTTACTCGCCTCCTGAAATAATAAGATTTATAAAGCTTATAAGGGGCAAACCTAAATTTAAAATATTATATGATCCTAAACTTGAATACGCATTAGGAAACACCAACACTTATATAAAAGATGAATTTATTGTGAGTGTAGTTGATGAAAAAAGATATGGAACTTTATACTTATATACTGATTTAGATAAAAATAATATCCTAGAATCAAATGAAATAGAAATTGATACTAATTATTTTTTGTCAGTATCATATAATGAAAAAATTAAAGCAGTTACTTTAAACCAAATAATCTTAGACTTTGAAAAAACGAAGATATACTGGATGAATTGGTGTCATAAAACACCAAAATTTAAAAATTATAATTCTGAAATTCTAAGAAGTGCTATGACCCTAAAGCTTCTAACTTTTGAGAAAACCGGTGCCGTTCTTGCTGCTGCTACAACCTCTCTTCCTGAAACGATTGGCGAGGTTAGAAATTGGGATTACAGGTTTTGCTGGATAAGAGACGCTTCCATGGTAATTAAAATTATAACTAAACTTGGCCACAAAAAAATTGTAAAAAATTTTATAGACTTTATAGTTAATTTAATTCCAGACAAAAACGAAAAACTCCAAATAATGTATGGAATAAGTGGAGAAAAAATTCTTACAGAAAAGATTTTAAGTCATTTTGGTGGTTACCAAAATTCCAAACCTGTAAGAATTGGAAATGCCGCTTATTCGCAAAAACAAAATGATATTTATGGAATTTTAATGGATGCTATACACTTTCAAATTGATAAATACAGAGAAGATAATGATAAACATGAAGAACTTTGGTCAATTGTAAAATTGATAATTTGGGTAGTAGAAAAAAACTGGAAACTTCCCGACAGAGGTATATGGGAGTTTAGAAATGAAAATAGACACTTTACATTTTCAAAACTCTTGTGTTGGGTTGCAGTGGACAGAGCAATTAAAATTTCTAAAATTTTTAAAAGAAAAAAATCTACTAAAAAATGGGAAATATTAAGAAAAGAAATAAAAACAGATATTCTTGAAAATGGCTGGAATAAAAAGAAAAAAGCATTTACCCAATCTTATGGGAGTAATGACCTTGACGCTTCAGTACTATTAATGGATCAATATGAATTTATTGATGCAATGAACCCAAAATATATAAGTACAGTAAAAGCAATTGAAAAGGAACTTTCTTTTGAGGGTCTTCTTTTCAGATATAAAAATATTGATGATTTTGGGAAACCAAGTTCTTCATTCACAGTTTGTTCCTTTTGGTTTGCCTACAGTCTCTATAAAATTGGGGAAAAAGAAAAATCAAAAAAATATTTTGATGAGCTTCTCTCATATAGTAATCATCTAGGTTTATTTAGCGAAGATTTAGATTTTAAATCAAAGATATTATTGGGGAATTTTCCTCAGGCATATTCACATTTAGCCTTAATTGAAACAGCAATGAATTTTAATTAAAATTTGTTTATTTATAATTTAGATTTTAAAAAAATGAAAAAAGTAATAGTCATATGTCTTAGTTTAATCTTGTTTTTTTGTGAAAAATCAAACAATTTAGAAATTGATAAAAAAACAAATCCTATAACAACTTTAGATTTGGCAAAAGGGATTCTTTATGAGGTAAATATTCGACAATTTACAAGGGAAGGTACTTTTAACGCTCTTGCTAAAGAACTTCCGAAAATAAAAGATCTTGGAGTAAATATTTTATGGTTAATGCCTACCTATCCAATCTCAACAACAAAAAGTAAAGGACCTCTAGGAAGTTATTATGCGGTTTCAGATTACAAAGGTGTCAATCCAGAATATGGAACATTGAAAGATTTAAAATACCTAGTAAATAAAGCACATCAACTTGGAATGTTTGTAATTTTTGATTGGGTGCCAGGACACACTGGTTGGGATCATATATGGATTGAAGAACATCCAGAGTTTTATTTAAAAAATGCTTCAGGGGAAATTATTGACCCAATTGACCCCCGAACTGGAGAATCATTTGGCTGGACCGACGTTGCAGATCTTAACTACGATAATTTTTCTATGCGTGAGGCAATGAAAGAAGCCATGCTATACTGGATTAAAGAAGTTGATATAGATGGTTATCGTATTGATCAGGCTTATGCAGTCCCAATGGATTTCTACGAAGAAGTGTTACCAGAAATAAAAAAATTAAAACCAGTCTTTATTCTTGGAGAAACAGATGCCAATCATCCTGGTGGGATGAAGCATTTAAAAAATTTTAATGCTTCCTATGATTTTCCTGGACATCATTTGACTAAAGATATTGCTAAAGGAAACAAATCAGTTCTTGATTACAAGAAACATCGTGAAAATTTTATTTTACAACATGAATCTGAGCATCTATTACTCAATTTTGTTAGTTCTCATGACGAAAATGCTTGGGCAGGTACTGTAGATGAATTGTATGGAGAAGCAGCACATACAATGATAGCGCTAAACTATATCTCTCCTGGACTTCCATTTTTATATAGTGGCGTTGAATATGATTTAAATAAGCGCTTACTTTTCTTTGAAAAGGACAGTTTCCCGAAAGTAAAAGGAGAAACCTACGATTTATTGAAAAAACTAGGAGAGCTTAAAAATTCTCATCCTGCTTTACATTCGGGTAGAGAAGCGGGTAAATACACTCCAATAAAAACCTCTTTATTAGATAAAGTTCTTGCTTTCGAAAGATCTAAAGAAGGTGACACGATAGTTTTTGTAGGTAATATGTCAGGAGAACATATAGGGTTTAGATCACCGTATAATGGAACATTTAAAAGATATAAGGACGAGAAATTCAAAAGATTGTCTTACTCCTATGAATATCGAATGAAGCCATGGGAATTTTGGATTTTAAAAAATTAACTTGGTGGAGTTAAAAGCTAAAACTTTTAACGTGTTAGGATTTTAATTTGAATTAATGGGATTCTATTAGATTTCTTTTCAATACGCTTTTTTCTTCTTTCAAGTTTATTGATATAGTCATCAATTCTGTCTAATTTTATTTCTTTTTGAAATGGTGAGTCAGAGTCAAAATACTTTTTTTTCTTATTTAAACTTTGTTGATTTATTTCTGAATTTATAATTAGTATATCTTTTTTTAATTCTTTGCTCTTTAAAATACCCTTTCGACTACTGTCAATATAAACAGCTTTAACTTTCTCAACAAAACTATTTATCTTTTCTTTGTTCGGCGTCTCTATATCACTAGCCCCATGATATGTTACAAATAAATTTCTGTTTGAAAGTTTCGATGAATTAATAATTATTTCGGTTGGCCCTTTATGGATAAAATTAAATTTTTTATTTGAAATAAATTCTTGAAAATTTACCTCCATCTTAAAATTTGGGTCGTAGAATCTGGAACTCAAGATTTCTTTTAATAGTAAATTTCTTTGCCTAGCTGTATACTCTTTTCCAAATAGAAAAATTGTCGCTAATTTGATCTCGCTTACAGACACATTCTTAAGTTTAATTTTGGATCCTTGCTGTGCGTTTAGTTCAGAACAGAAAATCAACAGTAGGAAAACCGGTATTATTAATTTCATATTGAAAGTAAAATTACCAAATTGTTTATAATATTTTTAAATGTTTTCGGTTTTGGCTAAAAAAGTCAAGGCTTTTTGGGTTTTTTAACGACCCATAATTGATTACTTCTGATGGGGGACTCCCTAACAATATTTTTTTAATAGGTATTTCTAATTTTTTTCCACTTAATGTATAGGGTACTTCCTTAATTGAAATTATTTTATCTGGAATATATTGAGCTGAACATTTAATTTTTAATTGATTTTTAATCTTATCAATTAATTTAAAATCTAGCTTCTTGCTTGTAACTACAAATAAAAATAATTGTGAATGATCTTTTTTATTTGGTAAATCTAATATTATTGAGTCTACAATTTCGTCTACCTGGTCTAAAACTCTGTATATTTCAGAGGTTCCAATTCTAACACCTTTCCTGTTTAAAGTAGAATCTGAACGTCCGAGTATTTTTATTCCTTTGGTTTCACATTTTTGTATCCAATCTCCATGAGTCCAAACTCCTTTAAATTTCTGAAAATAGCTATCTGTATAGACCTTATTCTGATTATCACCCCAAAAATAAATTGGCATACAGGGCATTGAATTCGTAATAACCAGTTCACCTGTCTCATTATTTACTTTTTCTCCTTTTTCATTCCAGCATTCAACTGAAGCGCCTAACATCTCGCATTGCAAGTAACCTGCATAAACAGGTAAATTAGGATTCCCTCCTAAAAATGCAGAACAAACATCAGTTCCTCCACTCAAGGAAATAATCTGGACCTCGGGAAGCTTTTTTTGTAACCAACTGAAGGCTTCTTTTGAAAGGGGAGACCCAGTAGAACCGATTGATCTAAGTTTTATTAAATTATTCTTATTTATGTCTTTTAAACTATTTTTCATGCTTTCAATAAAAAATGATGCCCCGTGTCCAAAATGGTGGATAGATTTATCTGAAGCAAAGCGCCATTGAACCCCAAGGTCAGGATAGTTAGGAGATCCATCATAAATACATAATACTCCTCCACAAAGTAATGCACCTAGTGCATAATTCCACATCATCCAACCTGTTGTGGTATGCCAAAAAAAATGATCTCCGGGTTTTAAATTTTGGTGAAGTGCAATTGCTTTATATTGTTCCATGAGCATTCCTCCTGTACGATGAGTAATTGCTTTAGGTCTGCCAGTAGTTCCAGAAGAATACAAAACCCAAATTGGATGGTCGAATTCTACCGCTAATGATTCTAATGAAATAATTTTCTCTGTGTTTAAATTCCATGATTTAAAACCTATTTCACAACAAAGAACAGACTTAATTGTTGGGATTTTTTTTTGTATTGACTTAATTCTGTCAGATAAATAATATTTTTTTTCATTATATGTATATTCTTTTGTTCCAATCAATACAATTGGATTTAATTGTCCAAGTCTCGAAATAACACTTTCAACTCCGAAGTCAGGGGAACAACAACTCCAAATTGCGCCAATAGAATTTGTGGCTAAAAATGCTGCGACTGTCAGAGGGTGATTCGGTAAATATCCCACAACACAGTCTCCTTTTTTTACCCCCTTGTCTAGCAATTCCTTTTTAATTTCAAACGCCTTGAGGAATAATGAATTCCATGTAATACATGTGTCTTCTTGTTTTTCATTTCTGTAAAGAATTGCTTTTTTATTATTTTGAAAGTTTCTTTCAATGTGCTCAACATAGCTTAGGCAAGAATCTCCAAACCATTTGGTTTTAAAAAATGGATTTTTATTTTTAACCACATAAGTGTAAGGTGTTACGAATTTTATTTTAAAAAATGATGCGATGCATCCCCAAAATTCAGATAATTCTGTCACAGACCAGTTATGTAAAGCTTTATAATTTTTGAAAATCCGACCAGTTTTATTTGACACAAAATTCTGAAATGACTGCATTCTACTAGAAGATGCACTTATTGAAGTGGGATTCCAAATTGGAGAATTCTTATTCATTCTTAGAACTTAAATTTCTTTACTATTAAAATGAGTTTGCATTTGTGAAATTCATTTACATTTTAGAAATTTAAATAAAACAAATTATATGAAATATTTTTTTTTATTAATTATAGTTATTAATTCATTTTTTACCTATGGTCAGTCAGATTATATTTTATCAGATTTAGACTCATCAAAAGACGATTATGCAAAAGTGGCTATGCAGATATGGGAGTATGCAGAAATGGGATATCAGGAAGAAAAAAGTAGTGCTCTTTTACAAAATAAACTTAAAGAGTCAGGATTTATGATAAAATCTGGTGTAGCAGGAATTCCTACTGCGTTTATTGCAGAATATAATAATGGAGGGCCAATAATTGCAATTCTTGGAGAATACGATGCATTACCAGGACTCTCTCAAAAAGCACTGCCTTACAAGGTTACGAACAAAGGAAGAGGAGGTCATGCCTGCGGACACCATCTTTTCGGAACTGCCTCAGCAGCAGCAGCTATTAGTTTAAAAAAATATATTAAAAAATATAAAATCAAAGGTACTATTCGATATTATGGTTGTCCTGCTGAAGAAGGTGGTTCAGGTAAAGTTTACATGACACGAGCTGGTTTATTTGACGATGTTGATATTGCATTGCACTGGCATGCTGATGATGAAAACTCAGCAAATCCACGTCCGGCCCTTGCAAATAAGTCTGCAAAATTTCGTTTTTATGGACGATCTGCTCATGCAGCTGGAGCTCCTCAAGAAGGTCGCTCAGCATTAGACGCTGTGGAAGCCATGAACTATATGACTAATCTTATGCGTGAGCACATGGATATGTCTGCACGTATTCACTATGTAATCACACGTGGAGGTGAAGCTCCTAACGTTGTTCCTGATTTTGCTGAAGTATATTATTATTCTCGTCATCCAAAGCGCGACAAAGTAATGGTTTTGTTCGATAGGATTCTTAAAGCAGCAGAAGGAGCAGCATTAGGAACAGGAACAAAAATGGAATACGAAATGATTGGAGGAACTCATGATCTACTTCATGTTCCAACACTTCAGCAAATGGTTCACCGTAATTTTACTAAAATAGGCGGCTTTAAGTATAATGATCAAGAGTTAGAGTTTGCTGAAAAAATTTCAGCAACTCTTGAAAAACCTCTTGACATGAAATACATTCATAATGTTGCACCCTATGATACAAATCCAGAAGGTATTGGCGGCTCAACAGATGTTGGTGATGTTAGTTATAAAGTGCCAACAGCTGGTCTTAGAGGTGCAACCTGGGTGCCTGGCACACCAGCCCACAGTTGGCAAGCGGTCGCTGCTGGGGGAACAAGCATTGGTCTCAAAGGTATGATGCAGGCCGCTAAGGCATTAACTCTATCAGGTATCGAATTGTTAGAGAAAAAAGAATTAATTATTAAAATCAAAAAAGAATTTAAAGAAATTAGAGGAGAAGATTTTAATTACATTCCTCTTTTGGGAAATAGAGAACCTGCCTTGGATTACAGAAATTAATTTATAACTATTTTAATAGAGTAAATTTATTTTATATAAAATAAAACTTAGCACAGGCTAACTCTTTGATTTATAAAAAAGAGTTTATATTGAAGTTAAGATATAAATTAAAAGTTTATAATGGAGGGTTTTTATTCCTCGACCATTGGTTTATCAATATTTTCCATTTCTATACCAATATTTGATCTATTTGAAGTTAGCTTTGTTATATCCTTATCGATCTTTTTAAATTCTTTGTTAGTTACGTTATATTGATTTACAACAGTGCGTATGCTATTTCCAAGTTTTTCATGATACGTTAGATACGCATTTAGGTGATTCCCAAGCTTTTCAATGTTAATTTGAATCTCATTAATTGATTCTTCAACTTTCATATTATTCAAGGCTTTATTTGTAACCTGAAGCATTGGGAATAAACTCATTGGTGAAACGATCATTACCTTTTTTTCATATGCATATGATACAAGATCCCTTTGATTAATTTTTAGTGACCCAACTTTATTATTTAAAAGATCTTGGTATAGACCATCGGCTGGAATAAACATATAAGCATAGTCAAGAGTTCGTTCGTTGGGTCTTATATATTTAGAAGTTTCATCAATTCTATTTTTGATGTCACTTTTAAATTTTTTTTCTAGATCATTTAATTTATCAGTGTCCGTTTCTTCACTCTCTATCATTTTATTGTAGTTGTCAAGAGAAAATTTAGCATCTATTGGTATAATAAATTCTCCAACTTTAATTACTGCATCAACCGCTTCTCCGTTGTTAAAAGAAAATTGCATTTGAAAAAGCTCAGGAGGTAAAACATTGGCAAGCAAGTTTTCAAGTTGAATTTCTCCTAGAATACCCCTTTGCTTTTGATTACCTAAAATTTTCTCAAGTGTTTTCATTTGATTAGCAAAAGTCAACACCTGTTCATTTGTTCCTTTTATCTTTTCAAGTTCCTTTGTCAACTTATTAATTGTGTCAGAAAAACGTACTTCCATATTTTTCTGATCTAGTTTAGAATCTTGCAGATGTTTGCTTAAGTTTTGAGCAGACGTAAGTTTAAATTCTTCTATAAAGGATTCAAGTTTAGATTCAATTTCTTTAGTGTTGTCTTCAGATTTTTTGTCAATCTGTTTTTTTATAAATAAAAAACCAACAATCAGTGCTGAAATCAAAATAAAAATTAGGAAAGATTCCATTATTTAAATTTAGTGAAATACAACTATAAAAATGTTAAATTAAAAATAAACATAAGTTGAGACACAAAAAAATTAGTTTGAATTTTACAGTAATGAATTTAACATCCATAACTTTATTATTAAATTTTATAAAATATGATTTCAAGATTAAACTCATCGCAAAGTGGTTTTTGTCTTCTTTTATTATCGTTAATTACTTTTTCTTGTGGTTCAGATTCAAAAGAGCTTACTGCACTTGAAAAATATGTCAAAACACCTACTGAAGATTATTCATTTGAAATTAAAGATTCATTGTCAGGAGACAAGTGGAAAGCATATCACATTAAAATGCATTCAGGTAAGTGGCTTGATGAGTCTCAAGTTGATCAACCATTATGGTGGCATTGGGTTGATATAATTATTCCAGAAGATGTAAATCATGAAACTGCAATGTTATTTATAGGAGGGGGCACCAATAAAGATGAAAAGTTTTTATTAGACAGCACCGCTGTAGGTTTTGCACTTAAAACTAACTCTGTAATCGCAAATGTAAGTAATGTCCCATTTCAGCCTCTTAATTATCTTGACGTCGAACAAAAAGAATTTTATGAAGATGATTTAATCGCCTACGGATGGGATAAATTCCTAAAATCTGGCGCAGAAGATTTCTCTTTATTTTGGCTTGCTAGATTCCCCATGACTAGAGCTGTAGTTAGAGCAATGGATGTTATACAAGAAATAAACCATTTAAAAAAATCCAATATCAATTCTTTTTTTGTTGCTGGTGCATCAAAAAGAGGATGGACAACATGGACTACTGCTGCAGTAGATCAAAGAGTCGTCGGTATTTCACCAATTGTAATTGACATGCTTAATGTTGTTCCTAATTTTGATCATCACTATCAATGTTATGGTGAATTTAGTCCTGCGGTGCAAGATTATGTGAATTATAAAATTGTAGATTGGATGGATTCACAAGAATATGATAAACTCATTGCTCAAGTTGAACCGTATAACTTTAAAGAAAAGTTTACAATACCAAAATTCGTAATTAATGCGGCTTCTGATGAATTTTTTGTAACTGATTCATGGCAATTTTATTGGGATGATTTGCCGGGAGAAAAGTATTTAAGATATGTTCCAAATGCAGGGCATAGTCTTGAAGGAACATACCAACTAGAAAATTTAGCTTCCTTTTATTACCGCTTTCTAAATGACTTAGATCAACCTAATTGGACCTGGGAAATTAACAACGATACTATTTTTGTAAATATCGATCAAGGTCAGGAATATAAAATAGCAAAATGGGAGGTAAATAACCCAAAAGAAAGAGATTTTAGAATTTATAAAATAGGTAAAACGTGGCAAAAAATAGACATTGAAACTAATAACGAAGGGTATTATGCTATTCCTGTAACATCCAATGAGGGATATACTGCGGCTCTTGTTGAGGTTATCTTTGATTCCGAAAGTGACCAGCCTTTGATTTTATCTACTGGTACAGTTGTGACTCCAAACAAATATCCATTTGAAAAATATGCGCCAGAGAAGAGTTTAGGGACAAAAAAGAATTAATTTTTAGTCATGATAAAATCTGCTTTTTTATTAATCCTGTTAACATTTATAAATTGTAAATCTATCGAAGTTGAAAACAACTTTAAAAGTTGGAACGAATACTTAGGTGACAAATCAAGAAGCCATTATTCAAGTTTGAATCAGGTTAATACTAAAAATGTAAAAGGCTTAAAGAAAATTTGGGAATATAAATCTGGAGGTGTTCTTAATTCAAAAAATACAACTCAAATACAATGTAGCCCTATTGTAATTGACACTATCTTATATGGTACAAACCCCTTAACTAAGCTTTTTGCAATTAATGCAATAACAGGGAAAAAGATATGGGAATTTGATCATGGTGAAAACTCCGGCCCAGGCTGGTGGGGTGTCAATAGAGGTCTAATTTATTGGGATGACAGAGAAGACGGAAGAATAGTTTACACCTCAGGCAGCTATATATATGCAATAGATGCTTTGACTGGAAAACCAGAAGAAACTTTTGGAGAAAATGGAAGAGTAGATCTAAGAAAAAACTTAGGACGCCCATACAAAGAAATGATTGTTATTGCTAATACACCTGGAGTTGTTTATGATAATATCTTAATTCAGGGTTCTAGGGTTCATGAGGGTCCAGGAGCATCTCCTGGACATATTCGTGCATATGACCTAAATACAGGTAAAATGATATGGAGATTCAATACAATTCCACATCCCGGAGAATACGGTTATGAAACGTGGCCAAAAGATGCCTGGAAACATATGGGTGGTGCAAATTCTTGGGCTGGAATTACTCTTGATGAGTCGACTGGTATCGCTTACATTCCCACAGGCTCAGCATCATACGATTTTTGGGGTGGTAATAGATCAGGAGAAAATTTATTTGCCAATTGTTTAATTGCACTTAATGCAAAAAATGGAGATCGAATATGGCATTTTCAATTCATTCATCATGACCTTTGGGATAGAGATTTACCAGCACCACCAAATTTGGTTGAAATTAATCGAAATGGAAATAATATAAAAGCAGTTGCACAAGTAACAAAATCAGGGCACTTGTTTGTTTTTGATCGGTTGACAGGTGATCCGGTATATCCAATAGAAGAAATTCCCGTTAAATCTTCAGGCCTTGATGGAGAAAAATCCTGGCCTACCCAACCTTTACCGACTCACATACCTCCTTTTGCAAGACAAGAATTTTCCAAAGATCTAATTAATGATATGTTTCCAACTGCACGAGCTATGCTTGCTTGGACTCCAAATCAAAAAGATAAAATACTTAAAAAAACTGTTAAAGAGGTATGGGAAACTTTAAATTCAGAAGGACAATTTATTCCACACAGCGTAAAAATTAGATCAGTAACTTTTCCAGGTTTAGATGGTGGCGCTGAGTGGGGTGGTGCCGCATATGACCCTAATAATAATTGGCTTTATGTAAATTCTAACGAAATGCCATGGGTCTCAATCGCAAAAAAAGTAAATCTTTCTTCTGATAATGGAAATAAAATAAAGGATTATGGAAAAGTTATTTATAATCAACAATGCTCTAGGTGTCATGGTGCTGATTTAAACGGAATGTCTAATATTCCTGGTTTAAAGAATCTTAAAAATCGATATAACGCCATTAGTTTAGCATCTACAATTTCTAAAGGTAAAGGAGGCATGATGCCTATGCCGCAAATTTCAAAAACTCAGATCGATCTCTTAGCCTCTTATCTGTTAGAAGACTATGATATTAAAGTTGATATTGCATCATTGCATGAAATTGATCCTAATTTTTCACCTTATTCAGTAAATTATTTTGGACGGTTTATGGATGAAAATGGTTATCCTGCAATTAAACCACCTTGGGGAACATTAAATGCTATTGATCTAAATATCGGTGAGATTGTCTGGCAAGTTCCACTGGGCGAATATGATGAATTAACTAAGCTTGGTTTTTCGAAAACAGGAACTGAAAATTATGGTGGCCCAATCCTGACTGCAGGTGGACTAATTTTTATTGGTGCTACGAATGATGAATATTTTAGAGCATTTGATAAAATCACAGGAGAAGAGTTATGGAAAAGTAAACTACCCGCCGGTGGCTATGCAACCCCTATAACTTATGAATTGGATGGAAAACAATATATTGTCATTGCTTGTGGAGGTGGAAAAATGGGGACAAAGTCAGGGGATTCCTATGTAGCCTATTCTTTAAATTAATTTTATATAAAATAAAACTTAGCAGTAAGAAGGATTTTAGATTATAACCACCTCAAAATCTTAATTACATACAACTATAAAACTTTTACTTCAGGTAGAACTAATAATAACAAAAGAAAACTTACTCGAGTTAATATACCATCTTATTATTTGGGTATTAAAGATTTATATTTAGACTATCATTAATTTTTTTTAGAAAAAACTGTATTTCCCTAAAAATTATGGAATAAAATTAAATTTTATTTATAATTTTTTTTTTAAAAAGAAATAAATCGAAAAATTAATTTCTAATCGATAATTTAATGTGGTAATAAATTTTATTGTATGAATTTGTCAAGAACTGATTCTGGTTTTTTTAGACCTGGTAAATCAAATCTTTCCTCGATTCAAACTTTATTAGGAGATTTCATAAACGATAGAGACTCTCCCAGCCTGATTCGGAAATTACATGAAAATAAAGTTGAAGGGTTGTCAAACTCCTCTTGGGGTAAAAGTGAACCTTTAGAAAAAGTAGTAATCAATAATGAGGACCTAGTTAAAATCTTAAATCATCCGAAAATGTTAAAAAACTCAATATGCATAATTGAGCCTGCTGAGCATGTGGGAACAAATTTATCTGGAGAAAACGTTAGAGCCTCATCTAACATAGCTTACTTGTCTCAATTTATCGCCGATTGTGACTCTATTCTGATTCCATTGTGGTGTTCAAAAGAATTAGATCATTCACTTATAATTGATCTGTTAAATGGATGTTTAGCTTATTTTATTGAAGGTGGATACCCGTCGGTAAAAGATCATAAAACATTTTATAACTTGAATTTTGGACTCAATGAATTACAAATTTTAACGGAGAAAATGCTAATTTCTAGGGAACTTAAAACAGCACCCGGAATTTTTATTTGTTTGGGACACCAACTTGCAGCACAAGCACATATTAAACTCTTAAAAAAAGCAACTAAAGAGGTTTTAAAAAAACTTAATCCAGATATTTTCTCCATAAGTTCACATTATCAAAATTTAATTGAAACATCTAAGAGGATAATCAAAGTTGGGGAAAATTTAAATGTATATAAAGACAATAGCTTAGTCGCCAAAGGATGGAATGATCCACTTTTTGCAGTTGCTTTAAATGAGGTTCCAGAAGTTGGCCAAGTTGAACTTCAACATTATTCACATACAGGAGATCATCCAAGTTCAGATTTTCAAAAATTACTAATGTATCATGATCTTTCAAGTGAACTTGACATCGGGATTATAGAACAATCAATTACATATGAAAAAAATTTAAACATTGTAATGTTCCATAGTGATGAAGTCAATGAAGAGGCAATTTTGTTTTCTAATTGGGCTTATGGAGAATTAAGAAATGCTCTTTTCCCAGCTAGAAAGGAGTTATCAGTGTCAGAGAATGCGTGGCTTTTAAAACTTCCTACTTCAATAGAAATAGTCTGTTCAACTTTTGCTGAAGGTAAAAAATGTACTGAGGTTGCAGCCACCTGTATTAACTATATGGACTACGAAACAAAAGATATCAGACGATCATTTAGTTTTCAATTCCATCCAGAGCTATTAAACGATTTAAGAGAATTTAGATTAGCAGGTGTTCCAAAGTATGATAAATTAAAAAATGATGATGGAATAAGAATGCTTATAAGAGTAATCTACGAGTCTATTACTGATTAAAACCAATCTCTAATTTAGCACAGACTAAGATTTTGATATATAAAAACCATTTTGTAATAAATCTACAATACTCCCTATTGGTTTACAATAGAGTTAAATCCAAAAGTATTAAAAATAAAAGAGAATTGGTAGATGTATTCTGAAGAAAGTAAACTTATAATCCTAGTGGTAGATATAAAATGGGTGGTTAAGTTTTATATATAATTTTATTTAAATTTAATAAAAAAAGAACATTGTGAAAAATATTTTACTCCTTAAACTTTCTTTTTTGGCCTTTACATTCATAAATGCCCAGGACAATATTCAATTAGAAAAATTTCAAACGTTCGAGAGTTACTCTGATGAAAATTATGATCATCCTTTAAGACCACAGTTTCATTTTACTTCTTTAAAAGGTTGGAATAACGATCCAAATGGTATGGTTTTTTATGATGGTGAATATCATTTATACTTTCAACACAACCCATTAGACGTTGTATGGGGAAACATGACTTGGGGTCATGCAGTAAGTAAGGATATGGTTCATTGGAAACAACTTAATCATGCAATATTACCATATAAAGATGGTACAATTTTCTCTGGAACAGCTGTTGTAGATCACAACAATAGTTTAGGTAAAAACACAAAGGAAAATAAAGCAATTGTAGCTTTTTATACCCACGCACAGAATTCAAAATCAAATTGGTTCTATCAATCTGCAGCATATAGTCTTGACAATGGTAGAAGTTTCACCTTAATTAATGAAGGTAATGGAATTGTTCAAAATCAGGGTTTTGATAGAGGTGAGAGAGATCCTAAAGTTTTTTGGCATGAAGAATCAAAAAAATGGATTATGATTTTATGGGTTAAAAGAGGAAACGATACTTTTAAAGGTCCTGACACTGGTCCAGGAAATGTTACTAAACTTGGTAAAGTCCGTTTTTTTGAATCTAATGATTTAGTAAACTGGAGAAAGCTATTCGATTTCGATAGAAATTGGGTTTATGAATGTATGGATATGGTTGAACTGCCCGTTGATGGTGATAAATCAAATAAAAAGTGGTTGCTATACGATGCTAGTTTCGATTACGAAATTGGCGATTTTGACGGAAAATCATTCAGAACTGATGGTAAAGTTGGTATGGGTGACCTAGGAAAACATTATTATGCAGCTCAAACCTTCAATAATAGCCCTGATGATAGAGTAATTATCATAGGATGGATGGCAACCGAAGAAATTCGAATTAATTCCCCACGAGATAAAAACATTTTTATTGAAAATAAAACATCATGGAACCAGCAGATGTCATTTCCATCAAAAATGGAATTAAAAACTACTAAAAAAGGAGTGAAATTATTTAGAACACCTATAAAAGAAATTGAAAGGTTATATCTTAAATCATATAATTTTAAAAATAAATCAATTAAATACCTGAATAATAAAATGAAATCTCAAGAAATAGATCTAGTTGACGTTTTCTTTGATTTTGAAAAGAATAAACACCAAAAATTAGTTTTTGATATAGGAGGCGAAAAAATAACATTAAAAAACAAAAAGTTTATTTTTCAAGGAATAGAAGTACCTGTTTCAGAAGAATCAAAAACAAATTTTAGAGTTCTTTTGGATAGATCATCCATTGAAATTTTTTTTAATAATGGTGAATATGTACTAAGTTCTTATATTGACCCAGACAAAAAAAATAAAAGAATTAAAATTAAATCTGATAACAATAACAAACTTAATTGTAATTTAAATATTATGAAATCAGCATGGGTTAACTGATGAGGATAAGAAGGTATATCTATAGAATTATTATTTTAAGGAGGCACTAGAATCTAAAAAACTAAAATAAGAAAACAATTCAGAATAAATAATTTGATAAATTTTAAACAATATAATATGAAAAACATAGTTTTAATTTCATTTTTAATTTCCTTCTTTTCATGTAATATGGAAAAGAAAATTGACAATAATATTATTAAAGATCCAAACTTAATTTATAATGAATATTCCCCAAAAGGAAATGAAATAATTATATCAAGAGCTGATTATATCAACAAGCTTAAGGGTTTTTGGCTAGCACAATGCATAGCTAATTGGACTGGTCTAGTTACTGAATTGGATAAAATAGGAAATATTGGAGAATTAAAGACAGGAGATTTTTACACGAGAGAAGATTGGGGAAAAAAAGATCTACCAAGGTATGGTCAAACAACACAAAATTCCTCACGTAACATAGATTTTGTTTTTGAAGGTGATGATGGAATTTGGGGCGCAGATGATGACACTGATATTGAATATATCTATCAACATTTAGTTTATACAAATAAAACATCAAAATTAACTGGTAGACAAATCCGTGATGGATGGCTTAAACATATGAAACATGAAGAAGAAAACTATTTATGGGTCTCAAACCAAAAAGCTTTAGACTTGATGATCAGTGGAATAATACCTCCTGAAACAAGTGATCCTAATAAGAATCCTGATTTTGATATGATTGATGCTCAATTAACCACTGAAATATTTGGTTTTTACTCACCTGCAAGACCAGATTTTGCCGTAAAAATGGCTGAGCTTCCAATACAGACAACTGCAAGATTTAATGCAGAATGGATATCAAAATTTTATGTTTCAATGTATTCTTTAGCGGCTAATTCTGATCCAAATATTAGCAATAAAGAAAACTTATTGATAATGGCAGAAAAATCTAGAAATCAACTGCCAAATGATTCATATGCATCAAAAATGTATGATTTTGTAAAAAAACAATACAAAGACGGTCTTCAATGGGAAACAATAAGAGATAATATTTATTTAAGATATCAAGTAGAAGAAAAAGATGGATACGATATAACTTCTAGGAACTTGAGGTGTAACGGATGTTTTGCAGCTGGAATAAATTTTGCTGCAAGTTTAATTAGTTTATTTGCTGGTGAAGGAGATCTTAAAGAAACAATTAAAATTGGTTCTCTAATGGGATGGGATTCTGACAATCCAACTGCTACGTGGGGAGGTCTTATTGGATTTATGATTGGTAAAGATGAGGTTGAAAAAGCTTTTAATAGAACTTTTTCTGAGGAGTACAATATTCATAGAACAAGACAAAATTTCCCAAATGGAATAGATAATTTCACAAATATGGCTGAAATTGGAGTTTTCATAACAGATAGGGTAATTCAAAACGAATTAGGTGGAGGAATTGACCTTAAAAATAACATTTGGTATATTCCATCTAAAAATTAAGTTTATCAAAGTGGAATACCTTTTCGATATTTTCAAAAGAGCAACTAATGATTTAATTTTTTTATATAGCTGAAAATATGTTTATAGTAGACAATTATATTCTAGCAATTATTTTTTGTTTTATAACAATGTTATGTTGGGGATCTTGGGCAAATACGCAAAAATTATCAAGTGAAAAATGGCCTTTTCAACTTTTCTATTGGGATTATTCTTTTGGAATTCTTTTTACAACATTTTTTTTTGCATTTACCCTTGGATCATTTGGTGATAACGGAAGAGGTTTTTTAGAAGACTTTTATCAAGCAGACATTGCCAACTTGAGGTCTGCTTTTATTGGAGGTATAATATTTAATTTTGCAAATCTTCTATTGGTAATTGCTATAGAAATAGCAGGAATGGCGATAGCATTTCCAATTGGTATTGGAATAGCTTTAGTTTTAGGCGTTTTTACAAATTATATTTCCCAACCGGAAGGAAATCCTTATGTCTTGTTTTCAGGCGTTACTCTTATAGCTATTGCTATTTTATTTGATGGTCTTGCTTATAATAAAACACTTAAAAACACTAAAGATAATCCACTTAAAGGTATATTCATATCGCTTATAGCAGGAATTGCTATGGGTTTTTTTTATAAGTTTGTTGCATCTTCAATGTCAGTTGATTTTTTAATACCTCAAGCTGGAAAATTAACTCCGTATACTGCTTTAGTTGTATTTTCTATTGGAATTATTGTTTCAAATTTTATATTCAATACAATTAATATGTATTTTCCGCTTAAAGGTGAAAAAGTGAGTTTTGTTGACTATTTAAAATTAGGGAGTTTAAAACTCCATATGATAGGTATTTTCGGGGGTATTATTTGGGGTGTAGGAATGTCCCTAAATATTTTAGCTTCTGATCAGGCTGGTCCAGCAATTGCTTATGGCTTAGGTCAAGGAGCTACTTTAGTAGCAGCTATTTGGGGTGTGTTTATTTGGAAAGAATTTAAAGATTTACCTTATGAAAGTAGATGGTTAATTCCAATGATGTTTATTTTATTTTTTTTAGGGATTGGATTTATTATTGCAGCTAAATTAATATAGTTATGAGTTTATTTGTAATTGGAAGCTCAAATACAGATATTGTGATTTATCTAAGTCGGATTCCAAAAATTGGAGAGACAATTATTGGTGGCGATTCGCAGATAATCTATGGAGGTAAAGGAGCTAATCAAGCTGTAGCATCACATTTTGCAGGAGCTGATGTAAAATTTATAACACAATTAGGAAACGATACTTTCGGAGAAAGTCTCAAAAATCATTTTAATGAGGTAGGATTTGAACAAAAATATATTCTTCATGATAAAACAACACATTCTGGAATTGCTCAAATTTTAGTTTCAGATAAAGGAGAAAATTGTATTGCGGTTGCACCTGGATCAAACGGAACCCTCACTTTTGACAAATTAATTCCTTTTTTAAATGAAATTGAAAAAGCAAGTTTGGTATTAATTCAATTTGAAATTCCATTTGAAACAATAGTATCACTTATAGATTTTTGCTTTGAAAAAAAAGTAAAAATTTTAGTTAATCCAGCACCTGCTCAGAATTTGCCTAAAAAATTATTAAAAAAAATATGGATGATTACTCCAAATGAAACTGAACTTGAGCTTTTGACAAAGATTAGAATAACAGACGAAGAAAGTGCATTAAAAGCAGCCAAAAATTTGTTGAATCAGGGTGTTGATCACTGCATTGTAACTTTAGGAGATAAGGGAAGTATTTGGGTTAGTTCATCGGAGGCTTATCGATTTGAAGTTCCCAAAGTCAATTCTAAAGACTCTACTGCCGCAGGGGATATTTTTAATGGATACCTTGCATATTCAATAACATCAGGGTTATCTTTTGATAAAGCAATTAAATTGAGCCATGCTGCAGCTACAATTTCAGTGACTAAAAAAGGAGCACAAACATCAATACCAAAAATAAAAGAAGTAAAACAATTTCTTAAAGAACATGAAATCATTCAACAGTCAACTGTTTAATGGGTATTTTATTTACTTTGTTTAAATTTAGGTAAAATATCATAATCTTTAAAATTGATACATTTTAATTAACAACTAAATAAATTCAAAGCTTTACAAGGATAGTTGCAGAGAGGAAGGGATTCGAACCCTCGATACGCTATTAACGCATACACGCTTTCCAAGCGTGCGCCTTAAGCCACTCGGCCACCTCTCTTTTTTAAACTTAAAGCCCCAAAAATACATTAAAATTTAAATACACTCCTAGCGTTTGTTGTTGTTTGATCTGCAATTTTTTCTAAAGGGAGATCATATATTTTAGCGATTTTGTCAGCAATAATTTTTAAATAAGAACTTTTATTTCTTTTTCCTCTGTATGGGTGCGGAGCAAGGTATGGGGCATCTGTTTCTAAAACTATTGATGTCAGTGGAATTTGATTTAAAAATTTGTCAATACCTCCATTTTTAAATGTCACAACACCTCCAATGCCTAACTTAAAATTTAAATCTATTATTTTTTCGGCTTCTTCTTTTGTCCCTGTGAAACAATGGAATATTCCAAAGAGATTATCTTTTTTAAAATTCAGTAAAACTTTATATACTTCATCAAATGCATCTCTACAATGAATTACAATTGGTAATTTGTTTAATAATGCTATTTCAATTTGTTGAATAAAAACATTAATTTGATTTTTTAGATTTTTTTTATTCCAATATAAATCTATACCAATTTCTCCAACAGCAGAAAATTTCATTTCTTCAAGCATTTTTTTTACATGATTGATTTCAACCAAATAATTATCATTAATATGCGTTGGATGTAGACCCATCATTAATCTGATTTCGTTTGGATATTTACTTTTTATTTTAATCATTCTATTTGTGTAAGAACTATCAATAGATGGTAAATAAAATTCTTTTATCCCAAGAGCAATTGATTTTTTTATTTCTTCGTCAATATCGAGATCGAAATCCTTTAAATATAAATGAGTGTGGGTATCTATAAAATTCATAATATAAAGTTATGGATTTGAATATCAAGAATACTCTAAATTTTTATCTTTAATGTAGTCATCACAAATAATTGAAAATAAAAAAGAAAAAAATATCACTTGAGATTACTGCAAGTAAACACATAGTATGTAACCTCAAAATAAATAATAAAAGGGCTAGATTTTTAGTTGATACTGGTGCTTCAAATAGTTGTTTTGATATCTTGAAAAAAGAAAAATATAATATTCAATCTAAAGGAAAGAAAATTGAACTTACATCTGCAGCAGAAAAAAAAATGGGTGCTATATCTAGTGAAAATTGTAAATTAATTCTTAAACCTCAAAAAGAAATAGATGTTACACTAATGCTAATAGATATGAGTACGATTAATCAAGCACTTAAAGAACAAAAAGAAAAAGAAATCGATGGAATATTAGGTGGTGACATTTTAAACGAAATAAAAGCAAAAATAAATTATGAAAGGCTTTCAATTAATTTTCTTTAGCATTTTATAATTCCAATGCTTTTTTGGGATTATTATCCATTAATTTTTCAATAGGATTCTCAATTGCCTCTTTTATTGCAACTAAAAATCCAACAGACTCTCTCCCATCAATTATCCTATGGTCGTAAGAAAAAGCTAAATACATCATTGGTTGTATTGCTACCTTTCCATCGATTGCCACAGGGCGTTCAATAATATTATGCATTCCTAATATTCCCGATTGAGGAGGATTAATTATAGGTGTTGAAAGCATCGAACCAAATACACCTCCATTAGAAATTGTAAATGTGCCCCCGGTCATTTCGTCAACGGTAATTTCACCCTCCCTAGCCCTTAAAGCTAGTCTCTTAATTTCCAATTCAATTTCTTTAAAAGTCAATTTCTCGGCGCCTCTTAAAACAGGAACCATTAAACCCTTAGGACCCGATACAGCAACACTTATGTCACAATAATCATATTTAATTTGAAAATCTCCATCTATCATTGAATTAACATCTGGGTATTGCTTTAGAGCATAAACAACAGCTTTAGTGAAAAAACTCATAAAGCCAAGACCAACATCATGCTTGTCTTTAAATGATTCTTTAAATTTCTTTCTTAAAGAAAAAACCTCACTCATATTAGCTTCATTAAATGTGGTTAGCATAGCTGTTTCGTTTTTGGCACTTACCAATCTTTCAGCAACTTTTCTTCTAAGGAGAGACATTTTTGATTTATCTGAGTTTCTGTCAATTCCTTTTGGAGGAGTACCCATTGAGGCTTTGGCATTAACAGCATCCTCTTTGGTAATTCTTCCGCCCTTTCCAGAACCATGAATATCAATTGGGTTGATTCCCTTTTCGTCAAGTATTTTCCTGGCAGCAGGAGATGAATGATTAGAAGCGTAGGTTTTTTCAGTGACGATGGGCTCATTTTCAACACTTGTGTCTACTTTTTTTTCAGTAATCTCATTTGAAGACTTGGGTTTGTTTTCGCCACCAGAAGCGTCTGTGTCAATTAGACAAACGACCTGTCCTACTTCAACGGAATCACCTTCTTCTGCTTTTAAAGTAATAACTCCACTGGCTTCCGCAGGTAAATCAAGGGTGGCTTTATCAGAATCAACCTCTGCGATAGCCTGATCTTTTTCAACAAAATCTCCATCTGAAACTAACCACTGAGCAATTTCTACTTCAGTTATTGATTCCCCTGGAGAGGGAACTTTCATTTCTAATTTCATACCTGTTTAGTTTCTCTTTTTTTTCGTTTTTTTCTTTAGTTTAAAATTATCTTTTTTTTCATCAAAAACATAATCTATCACTTCATTATGTCTTTTGTTAAATCTTTTAGAACTTCCAGCTGCAGGGGCGCCATAAAACCTTCGTGATACACAACGAAACTCTTTTGCTTCCAGAAGATGCAGAAGCAAATGGCTCCAAACACCCATGTTTTTTGGTTCTTCTTGAGCCCAAACAATATCATTTACTTGAGAATATTTATCTAAAATATTTCTTATTTCTTCAATTGGTAATGGAAATAATTGCTCTATTCTAACAATTGCAACATCTCTAATTTTTCTCTCTTCCCTAGCTCTATACAAGTCATAATAAAATTTTCCTGAGCAAAAAACTAATTTTTTTGCTTGATTAGCATCTACATTACAATCATCAATAACCATTTTAAAATTACCATCCGTAAAATCTTTTACCTTCGAAACCACAAGTGGGTGCCTCAATAAACTCTTGGGGGTAAAGATTATAAGAGGCTTTCGATAACTTAATTTCATCTGTCTTCTTAAAAGATGAAATAAATTTGAAGGGGTAGAACAATTTGCAACAAACATGTTATCCTTTGCACATAACTGTAAATACCTCTCAACTCTAGCTGAAGAATGCTCAGCTCCCTGTCCTTCATATCCATGAGGAAGTAAAAGAACTATTCCGTTTTGAAGCTTCCATTTGTCTTCGGCTGCAGAAATATACTGATCTATCATTATTTGTGCTCCATTTGAGAAGTCGCCAAATTGTGCTTCCCATATGGTAAGTGAATTTGGAGTTGCCATTGAATAACCATAATCAAATCCTAAAACTCCATATTCAGAAAGCAGAGAATTATAAATTCTAAATTCACCTTGATTATCAGATATCTTATTTAATAATATAACATCTTCTTCTGAATCCTCAGCTTTAACTATTGCATGACGATGAGAAAATGTTCCTCTTTCAACATCTTGACCTGAAATCCTAATATCGTGACCTTCTAAAAGGAGACTTCCGTAAGCTAGCATCTCTCCCATCGCCCAATCCAAAGAATCTTTTTCAAAAAACATCTTTTTCCTATCATTAATTAATTTTTCAATTTTTCTAAGGAATTTTTTTTCTGTAGGTAGTTGAGTAATGGCTTTAGCAACTTTAAATAATTTTTCATTAGAGACAGAGGTGTTAATCGTGGTCAACATTATAGATTCGTCTTCCCTTTTGTAATTATTCCATTCGTCAGCCATAAAAGGCGTAATCTCAGTAGTCTGAATTTTCCTTGAATCCTCTAAATCTGATTCCAGAGATAAGCTATACTCAATTTCAATTTTTTTAAGGTAATCCTCACTTATTACTCCTTCACTAATAAGTTTTTCTGCGTAAATCTGTTTTGGGTTTTTATGATTGCCAATAGATTTGTATAGTTGAGGTTGCGTAAACCTTGGTTCGTCTCCTTCATTATGACCATATTTTCTGTATCCTAACAAATCAATAAATACGTCTTCACCAAATTCCATACGATAATCTAAAGCAAAAGATACTCCGTGGACGACAGCTTCTACATCATCTGAATTTATATGCAAAACCGGACATAAAGTCACCTTAGCAACATCGGTACAATAAGTGGATGACCTTGCGTCCAAATAATTTGTTGTAAAACCAATTTGATTATTTACAACAATATGTATTGTTCCACCAGTCCCATAACCTTTTAATTTAGCCATTTGAACTATTTCGTATGGAAGCCCTTGACCTGCGATAGCTGCATCTCCGTGTACAATAATTGGTAATACTTTTTTTGTGTCAAAATTGTATTTTTTCTCAAGTTTAGCTCTAGAAATTCCTTGAACAACTGCTCCTACCGTTTCTAAATGAGAAGGATTTGGGGCTAAGTTGATATTAATTTTTTTTCCATCGCCATTAGGATCAATTTTAGAGGTCCAACCCAAATGATACTTGACGTCCCCGTCAAAAACAATTTCATCATAATCTTTACCGTCGAATTCAGAGAATATATCGCGACTTGATTTTCCAAAAATATTCGTCAAAGTATTCAATCTACCCCTATGAGCCATCCCCATTACAAACTCTTCTACTCCTTTGTTGTCAGCTTGCATTATCAGTGCATCTAAGGCAGGGATTAATGATTCCCCTCCCTCCAGAGAAAATCTTTTTTGACCAACATACTTTTTATGTAAAAAATTTTCGAACGAGACAGCTTGAGTTAGTTTTTTTAAAATATGCTTTTTCTGTTCACTAGTAAATTTTGGGTGATTATTATTTTTATGCAATTTATCTTTAATCCACCTAACTCTCTTTGGATTTCTGATATACATATATTCAACTCCAATTGAATCACAATAAATATCCTGTAGATGCTCTATTATTTGAGAAAGTGTGGAAGGGCCTATTCCCATTGTTTCCCCAGCACCAACGACCTCATTCAAATCATCAACAGATAAACCAAAGTTTTTTATATCAAGATTTGGACTGTATGTTCTTCTTTCACGAACCGGATTTGTTTTTGTAAAAAGATGACCACTTTTCCGATAAGCATCTATTAACTGAACTACTTTAAACTCACGTTCTAAATGCTTTGGAATTTCGTTTTCACTAGTTTTAGAATGCCCATTTTGGTTGTTTTCAATTCCAAAATCAAAACCTTGAAAGAAAGCTCTTAGGCTTGCTTCGACGCTATCTGGCTCTTGCAAATATTTTTCATACATCTCAGCAAAATAACCAGTATGTGCAGCATTCAAAAAAGAATATTTATCCATTCTAATAGGACTTCAAATCTTAGATAAAATTACTATTTTTAATTATATGTTTGCATTAGTCGACTGCAATAATTTCTACGTTTCATGTGAGAGAGTTTTTCAACCTAGATTAGAAAATTCTCCGGTTGTTATTTTATCAAATAACGACGGATGTGTCATCTCTAGAAGTAATGAAGCAAAAACTCTTGATATACCGATGGGGGCGCCTGCCTTTAAATACCTAAATATATTTAAAAAAGAAAAGGTGAATGTCTTTTCATCAAACTATCCACTTTACGGAGACATGAGTCAACGTATAATGAAAATTCTTAGTATGCACACGCCAAATATTGAAATTTATAGTATAGACGAGGCGTTTCTAGATTTTAGAGGATTCAAATATTGTGATTTAGAAAAGGAGGCATTTCTTTTAAAACAAAAAATAAAACGTTGGACAGGGATTCCTGTATCGATAGGTATTGCTCCAACGAAGGCACTCGCAAAAATTGCAAATAAAATTGCAAAAAAATATGTCCACAAAACAAAGGGAGTATATTTAATAAAATCAGAAAAACAAATTTCAAACGCACTCAAATGGACAAAAGTTGAGGACATTTGGGGTGTAGGAAGACAATATAAAAAGTTACTCATAAAAAATGGTATTACAACGGCAAATGATTTTTGTAAACTTCCTGACCAGTGGGTTAAAAAAAATATGAGCATTCTAGGTCTTAGATTAAAGAAAGATTTAAAGGGGTTCTCTTGTATCGGTCTAGACGAAGAAAACCCAGACAAAAAATCAATTGCAACCACTAGAAGTTTCAAAGAGGTAATAAAAAAATATTGGGAACTAGAAGAACGTATAGTAACCTATGCATCGATATGTTCTCGAAAACTGCGATATCAAAACAGCAATTGTAAGTCCATTATGGTTTTCATACGAACCAGTTCTCACCTACCAATCGATCAACAATATTATAATAGCAGTATGGTAAATTTACCTAATCCAACTAATTCAGCAATAACAATAGCAAAATATGCCAACATGGGTCTCAAACGAATATTTAAAAAAAATATTAATTACAAAAAAGGTGGAGTAATACTGACAGATTTGACACCTTCAAATTCAAAACAGTTAAATCTTTTTCAAAATACGGGTAATATACACGGGGATTTAATGAAGACTATAGATAAAATTCACCTGAGATTTGGAGAAAATATTTTAAAGTTGGGCAACCAGGATCTAGATCAAACTTGGAAGATGCGACAAGAACACCTTTCATCTCGGTACACTACCGATGTTAGAGATATAATAAAAGTTAAATAACTAGGATGATAAAAAAATGAAGGAAGGTATATTTTTTTTTAAACCAAATTTAGATGAATCCCATTTAATCCCACTCACTAATAATAATATATCTGCTGGCTTTCCGTCCCCAGCTGACGATTTTAAAGAAATTAGAATAAGTTTAGACAAAGAGATTATAAAAAATGAAGAAGCTACATTCTATGCCAGAGTAGATGGAGAATCAATGCAAGGTGCTGGACTTAATGATGGAGATTTAATTGTAATTGATAGAAGTGAGGAGCCTAAAAATGGATCTATCGCAGTATGTTTTTTAGATGGAGAATTTACCGTAAAACGACTGAAACTAAAAAATAAAGAAATTTATTTAATGCCAGAAAATTCAAAATATTCTCCCATAAAAATTGGTGAGGGAAATGAACTTTCAATTTGGGGCATTGTGACCTATGTTGTAAAAAAAATGGTATGAAAATTAAAATTCTAATATTTTTGTTGCTAGTTAGTTTTTTCAAAACAAATGCGCAGTACAATGATTATGATGAAGACGAATATGAAGAGGTTTATCTAGAACCCATAAATGACAAATCCGATGAAGGACAAAAAATTTTTGTGGAGGAATTACTTGACCTTGCAGGTTATATATTAGATGAAATAGAGATATATCAGAGACTACCCAATCATGCTAAGGTCTTTAGGGTAAAATATGATGAAAAATCTAAAGGGGGTTTTATATTTATTAGATGGGACAAAAAAAAAGAAGAAAACTACGTGGCAAATAAAATGATTGATCCTGGTCTATATTATAACTTAAAGGCAGCGAAAGAGATAATGAGGAAACAAACTGATAAAGATTTTTTTGGAGTAGAAGATGGTGCTCTACAGGCACCCGATCAAGAAAAAATAAGCACCGAAGATCTTAAAGGGTTAAGGGGTCTCTACGAAGAGAAACAAGAAGAAAGAAAATTAAAAAAACAAGAACAATCAAATAAAGAAAAGAAGAAAATGGACAAAAAGAAGAAAAAAGAAAAAAATAAATCACTTTGAAAAATAATAGGTTCAATATCTTAACATTTCTTATCTGTCTTATATTTAAAATTTCATTTTCGCAGGACCTTGGAATTTTAACTGGAAGAGTGGTTGATAGTAAAACTCTTTTTCCGCTTCAGGGTGCAACCATATTAATTGAAGGCGAATCATTAGGAACTATTTCAGACGAAAATGGATACTTCAAAATAGAAAGAATTCCATTTGACAGCTATAATATTATCTCAAGTTACTTGGGTTATAAGACTGAAGTGATTTTTAATGTTATTATAAAATCTGCAGGTTCCCCAGATTTACTTTTTAAGCTAGATGAAGCATCTGACCAATTAGACGAAGTAATTTTATTTAAAAGTCCATTTAAAAAGAAAAACGAAACACCTCTATCTATACAATCACTTTCTGCAGTTGAAATAGAAACCTATCCTGGAGGAAACAATGATATTACAAAAGTTGCTCAAAGTTTACCGGGAATTTCTCCATCAATTGGTGGATTTAGAAATGATTTTATTATAAGGGGTGGCGCTCCAAACGAAACTGTATATTATTTAGACGGAATGGAGATTCCCAATATAAATCATTTTAGCACACAAGGTAGTGCCGGTGGCCCAGTTGGAATGTTAAATGTTGACTTTATAAGAGAAGTAACTCTATCTACATCATCTTTTGGGGCAGAATTTGATAACCCTTTATCAGGTGTTTTGTTATTTGAACAAAGAGAAGGTAATAGGGAAAAATTTAGTGGCAAGTTTAGGATTGGAGCTAGTGAGGCTGGAATAACAATAAATACGCCTATTTTTAAAGGCAAAGAAAAGATTTCAAAAACGTCTTTGATGTTTTCCTTGAGAAGAAGTTACCTACAGTATGTTTTTGAACTTGTGGGGTTACCAATTAGGCCCGATTATATTGACTACCAATTTAAAATTGATCATAGAATTGACAATCTAAACAGCATTAGCATCATGGGTATAGGCTCAATAGATGACTTTTCAGTTGTTGCTCCTGAAGATTTTGATGCTGAGCAAACTGCCGTTATTGAGCAGGTTCCAATCATCAAGCAAAGAAGCAATACTTTTGGAATTTCTTGGATTAAAAAATTTGCAAATGGAAATGGGAGAATTTTGACCACACTAAGTTCAAATGAACTAATAAACAATTTTAGTAGATTTCAGAATAATGAAAATGAATCTGGATTAATTTACCAGAATGATGCTGTTGAAAAAGAAACAAAAATAAGGTCTCATATTACAAAATTTATAGGTGACTGGAAATTAGGTTATGGAATAAATTTTCAACTATCAAAATATAAAAATACTACGCTAGGTATTCTAGAGCAATTTGATTATGAGTCCAAAATTAATTTCTACAAATATGGTTTTTTTGGGAAAATTAGCAGATCTTTTTTTAATGATAACTTAAAATTATTTTTTGGAATTAGAACAGATAAAGATAGTTTTCTTTCCAAAAGTAATTTGATAGACAATCTTTCACCTAGAATGGGATTTAGCTATTCAATTACAAAAAATGATGCTTGGAAATTAAATGGGTCTATTGGTTGGTATAACAAATTACCACCATACACAATGATTGGGTTCAAAGATACTAACGGCGTTTATGTTAATAGAGGCGTAAACTATATTAGAAGTAAACATACTGTAGTGGGAATTGAATTTAATCGAAACCCGAAATCAAGGATCACTCTAGAAGGTTTTTTAAAAGAATATAGTCATTATCCTATTTCGATAATTGATCAAATTTCACTTGCCAATAAAGGGGGAGGGTTTGAAGTATACGGTAACGAACCCGTTATCGCAAATGGAATTGGTAATTCTTATGGAATTGAGTTTCTTTTTCAACAAAAACTCAATAAAAACTTTTATGGAATATTTGCGTATACATATTTTTTCAGTGAATACAGTGATTTAAATAATGATATGATTCCCTCAGTTTGGGATAGTAGAAATCTCTCCTCTTTTACTGGGGGTTATAAACTAAATCGAAATTGGGAAGTTTCCATGAGATACAGATATTCCGGAAGAACACCATATGCACCAGTTAATCAAATTCAAAGTAGACTTTCTTATCCAAGAATTGTATTGGATTATTCTCGAATTGGACAAGTATATTTAGACGTTTTCAGCCAAGCTGATATTAGAATTGATAAAAAATGGAATTTTAAAAAAACATCTCTGAATATTTATTTTGAGATTCAAAATATTCTTGCACAAAAAATACCTAGACCTCCAGAGTATGGACTTGAAAGACAACCAGATGGAATTTTAATTGAGCCAATAAATCTAAAAAAAATTGATGCAGATAGGTCGGATACTCCATTCCCAACAATTGGATTGATTTTAGATTTTTAAAAAAGATCAAAAAAATTGTTTGGTAATTCTACTTGTATTTCTTTTTTCGCATGACTCACACTCAGAATTATGTCTTGATGTATTGGTATAAATATTTCCTTTGAATTATTATTTACAACCATAAGTGACTGAAAAGGCTTATCTATAATTTCTATAATACTTCCTATTTTTTTTTTGTTTTTATCGATTACCAAAAAGTCTTTAACCTCAAAACTATAAAAATCAATTCCTCTTTTTTCTGGTAAGAACTTTTTTGGAAGAAAACATTTTTTAGAAATTAGTTGCTGAGCTTTTAATTCAGAGTCTATTTCATCTATGATTAATGTTAAATTGTTCTTTTTTAGATGTTTAATTCTTTTTAATTTATAAGGTATTAAAACATTATCCTCTTCTATAAAAATTGTTTCAATTGATTTAAAATCAATACTATAATTATTTATTAATTTAATTTTTAACTCTCCTTTAAAATTCGACTTAGAGTGAGTAAATGCAAATAAAAAAAAATCTTTTTTATCTGTAGAGATATCCATAATTAAAAATTAAAATCAAATTTTTATTTGGAAAGGTACGAACCAAAATCTTAAATTAAATTCTGGTTACTTTATTATTCTTTTTTTGGAGCATCATCTTTAGAAGCATCCTTTTCCTCTATAGCTTCTCCTGTTGGCGCTTCCTCTGTTGAGGTCTCTTCTTTTGCAGCAGCCTCTTCAACTGGTGCTTCCTCTGTTGGGGTCTCTTCTTTTGCAGCAGCCTCTTTAACTGGTGCTTCCTCTGCTGGGGTCTCTTCTTTTGCAGCAGCCTCTTCAATTGGTGCTTCCTCTGCTGGGGTCTCTTCTTTTACAGCAGCCTCTTTAAGGGCAGTCTCCCTATCTAAAATTCTTTTTTCGTTTGCTTCTTGCTCGAGTTTTAACTTGTCAGCTTTAGATTTATCAATTTCTTTTGAAATTTTGTCTTGCTTAGCACTTATTTTAGACTCCTTTTCTTTAAGCCATGCTTGGAATTGTTTATCAGCTTTTTCTTGTTTCAGTGCCCCTTTTAAAACACCTTTGTTTAAATGATACTTAAGCATAACCCCTCTGTAGGATAAAAGTGTTCGTGCTGTGTTTGTTGGAATTGCACCATTTTGCAACCATTTTAAAGCTTCTTCAAAATTTATTTCAACTCTGGCTGGATTTATGTTCGGATCATAAACCCCTAATTTTTGTAAATATTTACCATCTCTTTTGGCTCGGGAATCAGCTGCGACAATCCAATAAAATGGATTTCCTTTTTTGCCGTGTCTTTGAAGTCTTATTTTTACCGCCATATCACATTAATTATGATTGTTCTCGACAATCGATTATTAATTCAGACGGCAAATGTAATATTAATTTCGAAAAAAATCTACTTGAATTGATTTTTATTAAAATCAATTTGAATATGATTATGCATTTGTAAACAAAATTTAAAACACTAATTTTGCGGGCTAACTCTTAAATATGAAAATTAATCTTAAAAAAATAGATAAACTAAATTCTACAATCTCTATTTCGATTGAAAAAAAAGATTATGAAAATAAGGTTGGAAAAATTATTAAAGATTATAAGTCAAAAATTAATCTTCCTGGTTTTAGAAAAGGTTATGTTCCATTATCTCTTATTAGAAAAAAATATGAAAAAGCAATAATTGTTGAAGAAACTAATAAAATTTTAAGTGAGTCTCTTAATAAATATATAGTAGATAATAATTTAAAAATTTTAGGAAATCCAGTCCCAATATTAAATGAAAAATTTGATTGGAACACAGATGTTTTCAAATTCAAATTTGAAATTGGTTTAAGTCCTAATATAAAAGTCAATTTAAATTTTAAAAATTCTGTGATTTATCACAAAATAAATATTGAAAACAAGATTATTGAAGAAAGAATCGTTTATCTACAACAACAATATGGGGAATTAAAAGACGAAAAAAAAATATCGGATATTTCTGAGCTGATGTTTGAATTTTCTTCCAAAGAAGAAAATATCGATAAAAAAATGACCTTAAAACTCAATCAATTAAAAACAAAAAAAATAGTTGATTTAGTTCTAAAATTAAATCTATACGAGACTTTTACCTTTGAATTAAAGGAGTTTTTTAAAGATGAAACCATGTTGACAAATCTTTCAAATAAAACAATTGAAGAAATAAAAATTTCGAAAATTAATGTTGAAGCAAAACTAATATCAATACAAAAAAGAGTTAACGCTAGTCTAGAAGAATCTTTTTTTAAAAAAATATATCCAAATAAATCAATTAAAACTTTAACTCAATTTAAAGAGGAAATTAAAAAGTCCATTCAATCTCAATATGATCAACAATCTGATCAAAAATTTTTAAATGATGTTACAAAGAAATTAATTCAAGAAGTGAAATTTGATCTTCCTAGAAAATTTCTAATAAAATGGCTACAAAAAAGGGATGAAAAGGAAATTACTCTTGAAAATGCAACAGAAGAATTTGAAAAATCTGAAAAGGGCTTGAGATATCAATTGATTGAAGAGGAAATTATTAATCATAATAATTTAAAAGTTGAGGAAAAGGATATTAAAGATTTTGCTAAAAAGATTTTTTTAAGTCAATTTGGGAAAATTGGTAAAAAAAATGATGATAAAGAGATTGAACAAATGGTTGAGAGAATATTAAGAAACGAAGAGGAAAGAAAGAGAATTATCGAACAAGTCAAAACAGGGAAGTTACTCACATTCTTCAAAGAAAACATAAAATTTAAAACCAAAAAAATAACTTATGCTTCTTTTATTAAAATCGCTTATCCAACTACACAATAAAATTGTTTAATTTTGGTTAATATTATCAATTATGGATTATAAAAAGGAATTTAAAAAATTTGCCACAAAGAAACATGGTATTAACTCTATGTATTACGATCAAATAGTTAGTAGTATGACTCCTTATATAATTGAAGAAAGACAACTTAATGTTGCACAAATGGATGTTTTTTCTAGATTAATGATGGATAGAGTAATGTTTTTAGGAACTGCAATTAATGACCAAGTAGCTAATATAATTCAAGCACAACTTTTGTTTTTACAAAGCGTTGATTCGAAGAGAGATATCCAGCTTTATATTAATTCGCCAGGTGGAGGTGTTTATGCAGGTTTAGGGATTTATGATACAATGCAATACATTTCACCAGATGTAGCAACCATTTGTACAGGTATGGCTGCATCTATGGGAGCAGTACTTTTATGCGCCGGTGTATCTGGAAAGAGGTCTGCCCTTCCACACGCACGTGTAATGATTCATCAACCTCTAGGAGGAGCTCAAGGACAAGCCTCTGATATCGAAATAACAGCTCGCGAAATTCTAAAACTAAAAGATGAACTTTATCAAATTATTGCCAAACACAGTGGTCAAAAAATAGAAAAAGTCAATAAAGATAGTGATAGAGATTATTGGATGAAAGCCGAAGAAGCCAAATCATATGGGATGGTTGATGAAGTGTTAAAAAAATAACATTATGGGTGAAGAACTCTCTTGCTCTTTTTGTGGAAGAATGAAAACTCAAACAGAAGTTTTGATCGCCGGACTTGATGCACATATATGTGATCAATGTGTTGAGCAAGCAAATGGTATTATTCTTAATGAAAGTAAAAATAATGAAGGTAAAAAGCCCTCATTTAATTTAGAATCTCCAGTTAAAATCAAATCTTATTTGGATCAATATGTAATCGGACAAAACTATGCGAAAAAAGTTTTGTCAGTAGCGGTTTATAATCACTATAAAAGAATTTTAAATAAAGATGTTGATGATTCTATAGAAATACAGAAAAGTAATGTTTTAATTGTAGGCCAAACAGGAACAGGAAAAACTCTACTTGCACAAACAATTTCAAAGATGATGAAGTTACCTCTTGCAATTGTAGATGCAACAATATTAACTGAGGCTGGTTATGTAGGAGAAGATGTGGAAAGTATTTTAACAAGACTTTTACAAGCTGCAGATTACGATGTGGAGAGTGCTCAAAAGGGAATTGTTTTTATTGACGAAATTGATAAAATTGCAAGAAAAAGAGATAATCCTTCTATCACTAGAGATGTATCTGGAGAAGGGGTACAACAAGCACTTCTAAAATTACTAGAAGGAACTTTAGTTAATGTTCCTCCAAAGGGTGGTAGAAAGCATCCAGATCAAAAATTCATTGAAGTTGACACATCAAACATATTGTTTATTGCTGGTGGAGCATTCGACGGGATTGAGAGAGAAATAAATAAGAGATTGAATTTAAAATCAATTGGATTTAAGTCCAAAAAGACAACTGATCAGATTGATTTTTCTAATTTGCTTGAGCAAATTAATCCAAAAGATGTTCGCTCTTTCGGATTAATTCCTGAGATTATTGGTCGCCTTCCGGTAATTACTCATATGAATCCTTTGGATAAAAACACCCTTAGGTCTATTTTAACAGAACCTAAAAACGCAATTACAAAACAATACATAAAATTATTTGAAATTGATGGTATAAAACTAGAATTTACTCCAGGAGCATTAGATTATATAGTTGAAAATGCGCTTTCCTTTAATCTGGGTGCTAGGGGTTTAAGATCCCTTTGCGAATTAATTTTAAACCATGCAATGTTCGAACTCCCAGGGTCTGAAATTAAATATTTAAAGGTTACAAAATCTTACGCTCACTCTCAACTTAAAAAAACAACATTCCCAGATTTAAAAGCTGTTTCTTAGAACTCAATTTTTAAAAGATTTTCAATAAACCTTCTATCATTTGATAGCCTTTGAATTTTGTGCTGGCCACCTATCTTATTGTAATTTCTAAGCCATTTATCAAATAGACCCTTCTGGGCTACGCTGATTTTTGGGCTGCTCATTGTTATGTTATTGTACCTTTTTGCATCGTAATCTGAGTTGAGCTCTCTTAACTTTTGATCAAGCATTTCGCCAAATGTGTCTAAATTAGTTGGCGTATCCTTAAATTCAATCAACCACTGATGAGAGCCTCTTGAATTGTTTTTACTCATATATATAGGAGCTACAGTATAATCAACAATCTTAACTCCTGTTTTTAGGGAAGCTTCTTCTATTGCTTTATCAGTGTTTTCAATTACTACCTCTTCCCCAAACGCATTAATAAAATGTTTGGTTCTACCAGTAATCTGGATTCTATAAGGAGAAAGAGAAGTAAATCTGACTACATCGCCAATCCTGTATCTCCACAATCCCCCGTTGGTAGTAATAACCAACTCATATTCAACGAATAATTTGACATCTTGAATTTCGACAATACACTCTTGATTTTGGCCAACCGGTATAAACTCATAAAAAATACCATAGTCTAACATAAGTAAAAGATCATCTGAACCGTTCTGATCTTGAATTGCAAAAAATCCCTCTGAAGCATTATAAATCTCATAGTAATGGATTGGATTTGAACAAAATATCTGATTATATTGATTTTTATACGGTCTAAAACTCACTCCTCCATGAAAATAAACTTCTACATTAGGCCATATTTCGAATATATCAGATTTATTCATCTTTGCCAATGCTTGATTTAGAAGGACTAACATCCATGAGGGTACACCCACCAAACTTGTAACATTTTCCGAAAGACATTCATTCAAAATTGCTTTTATTTTTCTATCCCAGTTAGGCATTAAAGATACCTTCATACTTGGTGTGCTATTAATTTCAGCCCATAATGGCATGTTATCAATTATTATAGAAGACAAATCGCCAAAATAATTTTGTTGATTTTGATGTAACTCTTGGCTTCCTCCAAGCCTAAGGCTTTTTCCTGTAAAGAGCTGCGTATTTGTGTTATTATTAATGTATAGAGAAAGCATATCTTTCCCTGCCTTATAGTGACAATTTTCAAGAGCTTCAGTACTTACAGGAATAAATTTACTTCTAGAATCTGTTGTTCCACTTGACTTTGCATACCATTTAATCTTGGTTGGCCAAAATAAATTATCTTCACCTTCTCTGCTTTTATTAATATCCTCTGCTATTTCTTCGTAAGACTTAATTGGAACTCTTTCTTTAAACTCAGTATATCTTTTAATTGAGTTAAAATCATATTGATAACCAATTTTAGTTTTTTTTGCAAAACTTATCAAATCCATTAAAACCTCTTGTTGAACTTCAACAGGATATTTTAAAAATAATTCAATTTGATGGATTCTTTTTTTTAAGAACCAACTAGCAATTGAATTAAATAAAGGAAAAGGCATATTTATTATATATTTAAACAAAAATAAAATAAGTTATTTATGTTTTCTGGAGTTTTAAAGAAAATGTATACTGAAATTGATGATGAGGTCAAATATTATTTGGACTTTAAAGACCATGTGATTAACTTCAATCAATGCCTTGAAAAAAAAATAAGTTTAAAATTTGTCGGATATAAATGTCTTTCATGCCATGAAGAAATAGAAATTTTTAGACAAGGTTTTTGTAAAAAATGTTTTTTTAAATCACCCCTTGCAGGCGAATGGATAATGAGACCTGAATTGAGCAAAGCGCATTTGGATATTGAGGATAGAAATTTGGATTATGAGAGAAAAATGCAACTGCAACCACACATTGTTTATTTTGCAATATCCAGCCATATTAAGGTAGGTGTTACTAGAAAGTCTCAGTTAATTACTAGGTGGATTGATCAAGGAGCCGATAGAGCTTTAGCTTTATTTGAATTCCCAAATAGATATCTAGCAGGTACTTGTGAAGTTATACTTAAGAAAAATTTTTCTGATAAAACCAATTGGAGAAAAATGCTTTCATCTGGATCCGACCAAAGTTTTAATTTTAAAGAAGCTGAAAAGTTTGTCGATGAAGATATTGAAGATGATCTTAAAGTTTATCTACTTCAACCAAGAATTTATAAAGAAATTAAATTTCCAGTTATCAAATATCCAGACAAAGTTAACAGCCTAAACTTAAAAAAAGACAAGCTTTATTCGGGTAAATTAAAAGGTATTAAAGGGCAATATTTAATTTTTGAAGATTCAACAGTATTTAATATAAGAAGTAATGAAGGTTTGAGAGTTGAAATTAATATTGAATAATTTAATTATTTACAGAATCTAATTCATGACTTGATAAATGTCTCCATTTCCCAGTTTCAATATCTAGTTTAATATTCATAATTCTAGTTCTTTTCAAACTAAGAACTTTATATCCTAAAAATTCGCACATTCTACGTATCTGCCTGTTGAGGCCCTGAGTTAAAATTATTTTAAAAGTGGTAGTAGAAACTTTAATTAACTTACAATTCTTAGTTACGGTGTTCAAGATTGGGATTCCATTGCTCATCTGTCTAACAAAATTCGTGGTAATATTTTTATTAACCTCGACTAAATACTCTTTTTCTTTATTGTTTCTTGATCGTAAAACTTTATTAACTACTGAACCATCATTTGTTAAAAGAATTAATCCCTCAGAAAGCTTATCTAGTCTACCAATTGGAAAAATTCTTTCTGGGAAATTAATATAATCTATAATATTATTTTTTTCTATCAACCTGTTTGTGGTACATACTATTCCTTTTGGCTTATTAAATGCTATTAAAATTGTCTTTTTTTTCTTTGGTTTTATTAACTTATTGTCAATAGTTATTTTGTCTCCTTCTTTAATTTTAGTTCCTAAAACAGCTATTTCATCATTAATTTTTATTCTGCCAGAATCAACAAGTTTATCCGCTTCTCTTCTAGAGCAAATCCCGATTTGACTTAAATATTTATTAATTCTCATAAAAAAATATAAGGTACTTTAATCTATGTCAATTTCATCATTTATCCCGAGACTAAATTTTTTTCGAATTAAGCCTACTAATAAATATAAAAGAGGTGTGTCAATTATTGCTACACTAATTTTAAAAATTATGCTTGATAGAACTAAACCTAAAAATAAATCCCAAGCTAAAATATCAAAGAAACATAGAAGAGCTATAACCGTAGTTGAATCTATTATTTGCGAGGAAAAGGTGGAAAAATTATTTCTGAGCCAAAGGTATTTCCCTTTAGTTAGTTGTTTCCAAAAATGATAAATTCTTATGTCTAAAAACTGTGCTATCAAATATGCAGACATTGAAGCTAAAACAGCTAAAGGTGAAGCAGAAAAAACTAAATTAAAAGTTTCATCATTAATTGGTGATGAGCTATTTGCTGGCAAAACATTCCCTAAAAGAAGAAGACCTATTGAAAAAATTGAAGACACAATGCCCATAACAACTACTTGATTAGCCTTTCTTTTTCCAAATATTTCAGAAATAATATCTGTTATTAAAAAAGTAATTGGATATGGAAGGACTCCCACAGATAATTCAAAAAGTTTTATTCCAAATACTTCAAAATTAAACGGATGCCATGAAAAAAATTTTTGAAAAATAAGATTGGATACTACCAAAGCAGTGATGAAGATCGAACCTAGAAACAAATATAATTTCTGTGCTAATAATTTATTTTCTGAATTCAAAACTATCTTATGTCTAAGTTAAAAGGTTGACTTGTAAAAATTATTGGTTTTTTTTCTTTATTGTTTATTGATTGTATAATTGGATCTAAATTTGATAATTTTAAAAATTTAGACATTGATGAATTAAAAGGGGTCATTAATAATAAGATATCGTTGATTTCAGGTTCAATTTTTGGATAAGAAGTAATATTAAAATCATTGCCTAAATCTGCTAATTCTGCTGCAGCATTAATAGCATCTTTTATATCTCCTTCTTTATTCACTAAACCGTTTTTGAAAGCTTGCTCTCCTGACCAAACTCTACCTTGGGCCAAAGCTTCAACTTCATTCATAGAAATATTCCTTCCATCAGAAACACGTTTTTTAAAGATTTCATAAATATTTTCTATGTTCTTTTTTACGTTTGATCGAAATTGTTGTGTGGGCTTCTCAAATGGTGTGTAAAAAATGGAGTTCTTATTTGTCTCTACTTGTTCTGCATTAATTCCAATTCTTTTTGAAAATTCAGCAATATTTGGAACCATAGCAAAAACTCCAATTGAACCTGTGATAGTAAAATCATTAGCAAAAACTTTGTCAGCAACAGTAGATAAGTAATAACCCCCTGAAGCTGCAACATTTCCCATAGAGACTACAATGGGTTTTTTCTTTTTTAATTCAATTAATTCATCCCAAATTATTTCAGATGAGAGAGCTACACCACCAGGAGAATCAATTCTAAGAACTACTGCTTTAATTCTTTTATTATTTTTTATTCTCCTTATTGTTTTTGAAAATAGTTCTTGTCCGATGTTACTCTCATTTCCTTCTCCATAAATAATTGGTCCCTGAGCATAAACAATTGCTATTTGATTCCTGGTGCCTTTCTTATAATTATAAGTGTTTTTTATTTGCAGATAGGAAACATTATTTAATTTTTCATCTAATTTGATTCCTGATATTTTTTTTAATTTAGATTTATATTCGGATTTTGAAACGATGCCATCAACAATATTGTTTCTAAGAGCTGTTTCTGGAAAGGATGCATCTAAATTATCTACGATTTTATTAAAATTTTCTGATGATATTTTTCGTGATAATTTAATTTGGTTAGCTATACCATCCCAAATAGAATTCAAAAGAGACTTTATTTGATTTCTATTAGCGTCACTCATTTTATCGTCTAGATATGGTTCTACCGCGCTTTTGTATTTGCCGTGTCTGATGACTTCCATTTTAAATCCATATTTTTCCTGTAGTTGTTTGTAGTAAAGGACTTCTGCTCCAAGACCTCTTAATTCAACATTCCCCATTGGATTTAGAAAAATTGAATCCGATACAGATGTTAGATAGTATCCTTTTTGAGAAAAAAAATCACCATAGCTGTAAATAAATTTTCCTTTATCCTTGAACTTTTGAAGTGATTTTCTTACTGTTAATGCTTGAGACCACCCCATTTTTGGAGATTGACTTTTTAAATTAATTCCTTTGATATCTTTATTATCACCTGCTAACTCAATCGCATTAATTAAATCTATAAATTTTATAATCTCTGGAGAAATCCCTAAAATTTCCTCAAATTCTTGTGTGATAGGTATATTGTCATAAACATCTTTATCTAAATCTAGATTTAAAATACTATTTGAAGCAATTTCACCTTGAAGTATATTTTTGTCAAATGTAGCAACTGAAGCTATACCGGCCACTAAAAAAAATCCCAAAGATATTATGAAAATTAAAGCGGATATTGACCCAAGAAAGGACGCTAAAAAATTTTTAAAAAAATTCATTAATTAACCGAAATTTATATTGCTTATGGTAATAAATTTATGCAAAGATTAAGCTTTTTATTTAATATCAAATAAAACTCAGTTTAAAATATTTAATTTTTAAAATTAATTTCAAGAAATGATTTATTTATCCATAGGGAGTAATCTAGGAGATAGGTTGAAATTTTTACAACTAGCTGTAGGGCTGATATCATACAGAATATCTGAAGTTAAAAATGTTTCAAGAATTTATGAGACTCCTGCAATGGGTTTTAAAGGAAATTCATTTTACAATATATGCGTTGAAATTAATACTGATTTACAACCAAAAAATCTACTTGAATATCTTCTAGATATTGAAAAATATCTTGGCAGGGTAAGATCATCAGACAGAAAATCAAAATCAAGAAAAATTGATATTGATATAGTTTATTACAAAAATCTGATAATAGAGGATAAAGAACTGCTTATACCTCATGAAAATATGCATGAGAGAAACTTTGTGCTCTATCCATTGCTAGAAATCATTTCCGACTTTAAAGATCCCAGAAATGGAAAATCCATCCAGACATTGTTAGATAATTCTAAAGATTCTGTTATTCCAAAAAAAATAGAAGAAAAAATCTCTATCTCAGAAGTAAAAAAAGTAATTGCGGTGGAAGGATTAATTGGCGTCGGAAAAACAGAATTTTCAAGAAAACTATCTGATGCATTATTTGGAGAATTAGTGTTAGAACAGTTTAATGAAGTAGATCTTGAAAAGTTTTATAAAAACCCTACTAAAAACGCCTTTGAAACAGGAAAATCATTCTTAGAACTCAGATTGGAGCAGCATAAAGAATATAAAAATAGAAAAAAATATCCCCAAATTTTTGATTACTTGTCCCATAAGTCAATAATTTTTGCGAAGAAAACAATGACAAAATCTGAGTTTATTAAATTTCAAAGTGATTTCAATAGTTGTTCAGATTTTTTTATCAAACCTGAAGTTGTAATTCTTTTAGATCAAGAAACAAATTACATTTTAGATAAGATTAAGAAAAGAGGAAGAAAGTTTGAAAAAAAAATTGACTTGAAATATTTAGATTTAATTAAATCAGAATACAATAAGTGGAAAACCAAAACTAAATTTGTATTATTTAACATAGAGTTGAATAAGTCCGATTTTAAAAATGATCATTCTGTATTTTTAACTTTTTTAAATTTATTTTTTAGACATTAATTTTTAAATAAAAATCCCAGCACAAAATTCCTGAAACTACAGAAACATTTATTGAATGCTTAGTACCTTCCTGTGGTATTTCAATAACTTGTCCCGTTATGTCTATAATTTTTTGTTTAACACCAAAAACCTCGTTGCCAAGAACAAATGCAGTTAATTTATTTTTATTAGGACTATAATTTTTTAAATCTGTAGATTTTTCAGCTTGCTCAATTGACCAAATATCACAATTATTATTTTTAAGTTCGGTGATTAAATCATAAATGTTCTCCTTGTATTCCCAATCTACAGAATTATTAGACCCTAAAGCAGTTTTCATTACCTCTTTATGAGGAGGGACAGGAGATATACCACATATATAAACCTTAGATAACAAAAATGCATCTGCAGTTCTTAAAATGGAACCTACGTTGTGACCACTTCTAATATCATCGAGTATTAAAATCAAAGGTGTTTTCTTTGATTTTAAATATTCTTTTTTAGATTTTCTGTTTAATTCCTGATTTTTTAATTTCCTATTTTTCATTTTGGATAAGAATAAGTTTTTTAAACTTAAATATGAATTATATTAGTGTCTATTTGATTTTTTTAATGAGTTTGGATAAAAAAGCAAAATTAACACCACTAATGAAACAATACAACCAAATCAAGGTTAAATACCCTGATGCATTGCTTTTATTTAGAGTTGGGGATTTTTACGAGACTTTTGGAGAAGATGCAATAAAGACATCAAAAATTCTTGGTATTATTTTAACTAAAAAAGGTGCAGGTAGTATGAGTGAAATTGAACTTGCTGGATTTCCTTATCATTCTATTAATAATTACTTACCAAAACTCGTCAAAGCTGGTTGCAGAGTAGCAATATGTGACCAGTTGGAAAATCCAAAACTCACAAAAAAACTTGTCAAAAGGGGTGTTACGGAATTAGTGACACCAGGAGTAGCGATAAATGACGATGTATTAGAGCACAACAAAAATAATTATTTATCAGCAATAACTTTTGGGAAAAAAAAATCCGGAATTTCATTTATGGACATTTCAACCGGAGATTTCTCTTTTTTTTCAGGGTCAATTAATCAAATTAATTTAATTATTGAAAAATATGATCCTGCAGAAATTATTGTTTCAAAACTTTCCAAAAACGAATTCATTTCAAATTTTGGAACAGATTTCACAACTTTTTTCCAAGAAGATTGGGTGTTTGATTATGAAAATAGTTATGATTCATTAATAGAGCTTTTTGAAACTAATTCTTTGAAAGGCTTTGGAGTTGAAGATGATGATAAAGAGGGAATCATAGCCGCAGGAGTTGTTTTGCATTATCTCTCTGAGACCCAAAACAATAAGTTGGCGCACATCAAGTCATTAAAGAAAATTAATACTGAAAACTATCTTTCCTTAGATAGATTTACAACTAGGAATTTAGAGTTAAATTATTCAACTAATGGAGGGGTATCACTTATTGAAGTTATTGATTTCACCATAACTTCAATTGGTAGCAGAGTACTTAAAAAATGGTTGAACTTTCCACTAAAATCGATTGAAAAGTTAAAGCAAAGACACGATTTTGTTGAAATTTTATTGGATGAAAAACATTTAACAGAGAGTCTAATTGATCACTTAAAAGAAATTGTTGACATTGAAAGAATTGCTTCTAAGATTGCTACAGCAAAAGTCAACCCAAGAGAGCTAGTTTCATTAAAAAAAAGTATAGGTGAAATTCAAAAAATCAAAAATAAATTTGAAAAAAATAGTAATGATTTGATTGTAAAAACTGGAAAAAAATTAATTGAATGTAAAACAATTTTCTCTAAAATTGAAAATACAATTAAAGAAGATGTTCCAGTTTCAGTTTCAAAAGGAAATTTTATTGCAGAGGGATTTTCGAAAGAACTTGATGAGTTAAGAGCAATCTTAAAAGACGGGAAATCAATGCTTGATAAAATCCTTAAAAAAGAGCTGCTTGAAAACGATATCCCTTCTTTAAAAATTGGTTTCAACAACATATTTGGATATTATTTTGAGGTGAGAAATACTCACAAAGAAAAAGTTCCAAATGAATGGATTAGAAAGCAAACACTTGTAAACGCAGAAAGATACATAAATGAGGATTTAAAAAATTACGAAACAAAAATATTAGGTGCCGAAGAAAAAATACAAGAATTGGAATTGAGTTATTACTCTGAATTATTAAATTCTCTTCAAGAAAATCTTGAGGGTATTATGGTAAATTCAATTTTAATTGGGAAAATTGATTGTTTTTTGAGCTTTGCTATTGCTGCTTCAAAATTTAATTTCAGTAAACCTGTTTTTAACGATTCAAATAATATTCAAATAGTTCAAGGAAGGCACCCTGTCATAGAACAAAATCTTGAAGATGGTGAAATATTTATTCCTAATGACATCGAACTTGATCAAGACAAGCAACAGATAATGATGATAAGTGGTCCTAATATGTCTGGGAAGTCTGCCATTTTAAGACAAACTGCTCTAATAATTATTATGGCTCAAATCGGTAGCTATGTTCCCGCTAAAGAAGTAAACATTGGAATTACTGATAAAATTTTTACTCGTGTAGGTGCTAGCGATAATATCTCTCAGGGGGAGTCAACATTTATGGTTGAGATGAATGAAGCTGCTGCAATACTTAATAATTTAACCTCTAAAAGTTTAATTTTGTTAGACGAAATTGGAAGAGGTACAAGTACCTATGATGGTATATCGATAGCATGGGCTATTACAGAATATCTTCACGAACATCCATTCAAACCAAAAACATTATTTGCCACCCACTATCATGAATTAAATGTAATGAAGGATAAGTTTGAGCGAATTAAAAACTTTAATGTTTCTGTAATGGAAGGTGATAATAATATTCTTTTTTTAAGAAAACTTGAACCTGAAGGAAGCGAACATAGTTTTGGAATCCATGTAGCTAAAATGGCTGGTCTTCCAAAACAGGTAATTGATATAGCAAATCAAAAATTAAAGTTTTTAGAAAAAAGCCGTAATATTTCAAATAGAAAAAAATCTTTGTCAAATAAAAACAAAGAAATGCAGCTGAGTTTCATTTCACTTGATGACCCTTTAGTTGAAGAATTAAAACAAGAAATTCTTAAAATAGATATAGACAATTTAAAACCATTAGAGGCTCTACTAATTCTAAATAAATTGAAAAAAAAATTAGATAATGGATAAAAACATATTGTCTTATAATTAAAAATTAATTTTAACTTTGTTTGCTTTTGCGAAAGTAGCTCAGTGGTAGAGCGTCACCTTGCCAAGGTGAGGGTCGCGGGTTCAAATCCCGTCTTTCGCTCTTAGTCCAGCTCGGATGGTGGAATTGGTAGACACGTTGGACTTAAAATCCAATGGCCATTGTGGCCGTGCGGGTTCAAGTCCCGCTCCGAGTACAAAATAGACCCCCCTGAACCCTATGATAGGGATCTTTAATTTTAATTTCAAAAGAAAAATGTAAGTCATTTAGAAGAAATATTTTTAATATTTTTTTGACGTCATTTTAAAAAATAATAAATAGTGTCTTTAGAGTTATTATTGAAACGTTAGAGTTACCTTCGCACCCATGACATTTTCTAACTTGGAGATTATCACTCCAATACTAAAGGCAATCGAGGATCAAGGATACAAAAATCCAACACGAATTCAAGCGGAAGCTATTCCCTCACTTCTTAAGGGCAAAGATTTACTTGGTTGTGCACAAACAGGGACAGGTAAAACGGCAGCATTTGTTATACCTCTGTTGCAACAACTCTATTTAACAAAGTCAAAGAAAAAAGGTAAACGAATACTCAAAGCCCTTATTATTTCTCCTACAAGAGAACTCGCAATTCAGATTAACGATGATATTACTAATTACTCAAAATATACAGGCAATAAAAGTATTGTTATTTATGGTGGTGTTCGTCAACACAAACAAACAAGTGCTCTACGAACTGGAGCAGATATTTTAGTGGCTACCCCTGGACGTCTCCTTGATCTAATTGCACAAGGCTATGTAAGTTTAAACAAAATAGAATACTTTGTGTTAGATGAAGCAGATCAGATGCTTGACATGGGTTTTATCCATGATATCAAAAAGATAATCACAAAACTTCCCACAAAAAGACAGTCTTTATTTTTTTCAGCAACAATGCCAGAAGCAATAATACAATTGTCAAATCAAATATTAGGTAGCCCTAAACGTGTGACTATAGAACCCGAAAAAACTACTGCTGAGAAAGTTTCTCAGTTTTTGTATTATGTCAGTAAATCCGATAAACTTGATTTACTGAAATATTTAATTAATAAAAAAAGAAATATTTCAACTTTAGTATTCTCTCGTACTAAGTATGGCGCAGATAAAATTGTAAGGTCTTTGCAAAAATCTAATATAAAGTCTGAAGCAATTCATGGAAACAAATCTCAAAACATAAGACAAAAAACATTACAGCGCTTTAAAAAAAACAAGTTTCCCGTACTAGTTGCTACCGATATTGCAGCCCGAGGAATTGATGTGAGTAAGTTGTCATTGGTTATAAACTACGATATACCAAACGTCCCGGAAACCTATATTCATAGGATTGGACGTACAGGTAGAGCTCAAGAAATCGGTGAAGCTATTACTTTTTGCTCAAGCTCAGAAACAAGTTTCTTAAAAAATATTCAAAAGCTGATTAATCAACAACTACAAATGATTTCAGATCATCCTTTTCACAATCAAAAAAAAATTGATAGACTTGAGATAAGAAAAGATAAAAAAAATACAAAAAAATCCAGATTCTCAGCATCTAAAATTAAGACTGCAAAAAAGCAAGGAGATAATTTAAAAGTAGAATCCAAAAAGCGATTCAGTAAAAAATTTAAATTTAAAAGGAGATTTAAAAGAAAAAAAAGTTAAAATTGTTTTGATTAATTTATTAGTTTATTCAAGCCTGCCTGCAATAATAGCATTGGTTTCGTAAACAGCTCAATTGGAAGTAATTATGTTCAATGAACTAATAGGTCTTTACAAATTTTTTCTACTCCATAACGAACTGGATCTGTTACAGGTAGCCCTGTAATTTTTGTTATTTCTTTAATTATCTTTTGGGCATCATTTTCATTTAGTTTTGAAGTATTTAAAGAAACGCCTATACATTTCGCCATTGGAAATGAACCGAAGACATGTGAAAGGTTTTCATTTAATTCAATAAATTTTTTAAGATTAGGGATTTGAATATTTTCTGGATATCTTAAATTTTGTTTTTCGGCTCTGTGGCATAAAATTAAATGAGTTGGACAAGACCCTCTAATTAATGGTAATGTCGCAGTACTTCCAGGATGAAGTAACGAACCCTGGCCCTCTATAATTATTAAATCATTTTTACTATACTCTAGCACTTTCCTTTCTACTGCTCCACAAGCGTGATCAACTTTAAATGCATCGAGTGGTATTCCATCACCAATAATTGTAATCCCGATTTGGCCGGTAGCAATAAATCCACTTTTTAATTTATTTTCTTTTGACCATGTTAAAACTTCTAAGGCAGTAGTCATTTTACCACATGCCATATCAGTCCCAACCATCAAAAGCCTTTTATTATTTAATTTCGCTGCTTTACCAGTAGCAATTTCAGGGACAAAATTTGGGACCCTAACATCCCATATCCATTGATTTTTTTTTAAAACAAGATTGTTAAAACGATTTTGTAAAAGATCATGCAAACCATTAATTATTGATAATCCTTTTGATAATGCCATTTTAATCACAGGATACCAATCGGAAGGGACTTTCCCTCCACTTGGAGCTATACCAAGAATCAAAACTTCAGCTTTTAATTGAATGGCAGATTCTAAATTATTAACAATAGGGACTGGTTTTAAATTGGAATAATGGTCACTTATATCTGTTTTCGAGTATTTTGAATCAATAACACAAACTATTTTGTTTTCTAAATATCTAAGCACTCCCATTCCCATTTTTCCATACTCACTGTAAATATGACCTTCCATGTAAATGGCTACATTTTGATTTTTTTTAAGCATAGTATATTTTTTTTAGTTCTCCACCATGACCAGGATTTTCTGATAAGGAAGTTATTCCATTAATTAAATTGGTGCCGGTTGAAGGGTCCGGATTTAGATTATAATGAGAATCTAAATCTATGTGGTCGATGATACCACTTATAGAAGCAGAGGCAGCAATCGAAAGTGATGATTCGGACATACACCCTATCATAGTTTTTAGTCCGAGAGCTCGAGCGGAATTAATAATTTTTAATCCTTCTGTGATGCCACCACACTTCATTAATTTTAGATTTATTCCATCTACATATTTATCCCATAATGGTATTTGTTTTGCATATCTACAGGACTCGTCAAGATAAATAGGCATTTTTCTTTTATCAAAAATATATTTTAAATCGGATTCATTTCCCTCTTTTAGTGGTTGTTCTATATAATCCACTTCACGCTTACTTAACCAATCCATCATTTCAAGTGTTTGATTTACATCCCATCCTCCATTTGCATCGACTCGAAGTTTTACATTGTAGTTTTTGGAAATTTTATATACAGCTTCAAACATCTCTTTATCTGCATCAAGTCCTAGGGGATTTCCTAACTTGACTTTTAGAGATTTAAATCTATTGTCTTTTAAAATTATTGGGATTCTTTCTCTAATTACATCTACTGGATTTATACCAATAGTAACAGAAGTTGGTTGACTCGGTTTTGGTAAACCTAAATATTTATATAAAGGTTTATTTGCTTTTTTAGCCTTCAAGTCCCAAAAAGCCATATCTAATGATGCGTATGCACAAGGTGCAATTTTCATTTCCATAGCTCGATTGTAAAGATCATCGGTAGATTCATTTTCTATATCAGTTGAGATAAAATTCTCAAGTTGCTCTTTAACAATTTTAGCATTTCCAGCATTTTCACTTTTGCCCGGTGCTGATTCACCCCAAGCAGTGATGTTTTTGTCTTTAATTTTTAAAAATACATTCACAGATTGATCTTTTATTCCTCGACTTATCTGTAAAGGATATTTTTTTTTCAAAGGAACCGTATAAATCGAAAACTCCATGATAGTTATATAACTGTTTATTAGATATTTATTGTTTTTCACTATTCATATTATTACATTTAGTAATAATACTTTTCAATTATGAAAATAAATCTTTTTAATTTATTTATAGCTTCATTTATTGTAATAATTTCTTGTTCCGATTCCGATGTAGAATTGAGTGAAAAGGAAAAGGAAGCTGACAATTTAGTTAATACCTTTATTGAAGAAAATAAAATTCCGGGGTTGTCAGTTACAATATTAAATGGAGACGGCCACATAGAATACTCTAAAGGGTTTGGATATGCTGATCTAGAGAAAAAAATTAATATAAACCCTAAAAATTCAATATTCAGAATAGGAAGTTTTTCTAAAACTTTAGCTGGTACTGCGTTGATGAAAATGTATGAAGAAAACAAAATTGAGATAGATAGTTCAGTTGGGTTTTACATAAAAGATTTACCAGCTGATAAAAAGAATATTACTTTAAGGCAAATTGCCGGACACCTATCAGGTATAAGACATTACGGAGATGGAGATGATATGAAACTAAATCTAAATTACGAAAATACCTCTGAAGCATTGAACATATTTATTAATGACAGCCTGCTATTTGATCCAGGAACTAAATATAGTTATTCTACTCATGCTTGGACTTTGCTAAGTCTAGCGATGGAAAAAGCATACGGTGAAAATTTCATTGAACTGATGAAAAACGAAATATTAAATCCGCTTCAACTTAACAAAACTTTTGCTGAAGAAATTGATTTAGTTTTGAATGACAAGGTTACATTTTATAAAAAAAATGAGTCCGGAGATATTGTTCTTTGCCCAGATGTAAACAATAGTTGGAAGTGGGCTGGAGGTGGTTACGTATCAACTACACAGGATATGGCCGACTTTACTTGGAAAGTTCTTTACACTGATTTCCTTTTGCCTGAAACAGTACAGGAAATGACAAAATCACAAAAACTTCCAGATGATAGGAAAACCAACTATGGTATTGGTTGGAGAATTAGATATGATGACGAAAATAACCCATACCTAGGGCATACTGGCGGGTCGGTCGGAGGTACTACTTTTGTGTTTTCATCAAACGACAAATTCGTAGTTTCAGTTATGGCGAATACATCTAATGCCTCTTTTGGGAAACTCCCATATCAATTAATTAATATTTTTAAAAACTAACATAATGTTCAATCTTCAATTTTTAAAAACCACACTTTTAGTTCTGGCTTCTACTCAGATAATTTTCTCTCAAAAGAAAGATATGTCTATAATCGATTTTTTGAATATTCCTGGTATATCCAGTGTTTCTTTATCACCGAATGGAAACAAAATTGTTTATATTTTATCTGAAAGCGACTGGAAAGAAAATAAACAAATTCCTAATTTATGGTTGGCTGATTTAAATAGTGGCATATCCCAAAAAATTACATTTGAGAAAAAAGGGCTTACCAATCCCAAATGGTCACCAGATTCAAAGTGGATAAGCTTCACCTCTTCAAAAGAAGGGTTCATTGATGATGAAGACGATGAATTTGATTCTGGAAACAATCAAATATATCTGCTCCCAACCAAAATTGGTTCACCAAAAAAACTTTCAAATCACAGAACTGGAGTTAGCAATATTACGTGGTCAAATGACTCAAAATATCTTTATTTCTTAGCAAGCGATCCAAAACCAAAAGAACAAATCTTGGCCGAAAGAGACGGGTACGATGTGTATAGTTTTGATAATAATCGTACTCAAAAGCATCTTTGGAGAATAGATTTAAATGGAAATGAAGAAAAAATTACCGATGGAGACTTCTCAATTTTGAATTATGATTTATCTGACGATAATAAAAAAATTCTTCTTCAAAAAGGACCCAATCAATTTCTTGAATTTAGATCTCTTAGTGAGTTGTGGATAATGGACATGGAATTGTCAAAAGAAATTAAACTCACAAATAATTCAATTAGTGAGTCATCGGCAAAAATTTCTCCCAATGGAGATACTGTATATTTTATTTCAGCATGTAATGAAAAATTTGAGGAATATTACAATAGAAATCTTTTTGAGGTTTCAACAGATGGGAAAAATAAACCTAAAATTATTTCTAATGATTTTGGTCACGAAATTTACTCTTTTGAATTTTCTAGAAAAAAAGGAGAGCTATTTATTTTAGTAAATATGGGTGCAAGTACACAGCTTTGGAAGATGGATACTTTAAAAAGGATTTTTTCTCAAATAACAAATGGGAATCACAGCTTGACCAATTGGGACTATAACTCAAAATCGAATTTGCATGTTTTTGGAATAAACACAATTGAAAACCCTGGTGATATATATTTACATGGTAAAACTCAAAAAAAAGTAACATCCCACTACGATTACATTAAAAAGGAATTCAATTTACCAACACAAAAAGTAGTTTCTTGGAATGGGGAAGATGGAGTTAGAGTTGAGGGTATTTTATATTTACCACATAATTTTCAAGAATCAAAAAAATATCCTTTAGTGGTTCAAACACATGGTGGCCCAAGATCATCAGATAAATACGGTTTTTCAAGAGGATCAACAAGGTACAATGCAGTTTTAACCGGTAAAGGTTATGTTGTCTTACAACCAAATTATCGAGGCAGCACTGGCTACGGTGACGCTTTTCTTAGGGATATGGTTGGTAGTTATTTTAATCAATCACATCTAGATGTAATGACAGGAGTTGATTATTTAATTAATAAAGGAATTGCAGATCCAGACAAATTAATCAAAATGGGTTGGAGCGCCGGAGGTCATATGACAAACAAAATTATAACTCATACAGACAGATTCAAAGCCGCCTCTTCCGGTGCTGGCGCAGTCAACTGGATTGGCATGTACGCTCAAAGTGATGTAAGGCTAAATAGAACTGCATGGTTTGGTGGGAATCCTTGGCAAAAAGATGCCCCTATAGACGTGTTCTGGAATAATTCACCCTTAAAAGACATCCACAAAGTCAAAACTCCAACTTTGGTCCTAGTTGGTGGAAATGACAAAAGAGTTCCTCCGCCACAATCAGTTGAATTATTTAGGGCTTTAAGAAGTTTAGGTGTTGAAACCAAATTACTTATTGCTCCTGGAGAACCACATGGGTGGAGGAAACTAAGCCATAGATTAACCAAAATAAATTCTGAGTTAGAATGGTTTGCTAAATATGCACTAAACAAAAAATATGAGTATGAAAAATATGACCGATAAAATACTTAAAACTAATTTTTTTATTCTCTTTTTAATTTTAGTAACTACTTATTCTTGTAATCAGGGTAAAAAATTCAAGTTTGCTATAATTCAATTCTCACATGAAACATGTACATTTTGCCCTGGAGGTGACACTACGATAGAAGATTGGAGCAAAAGGGTACCTTACGTTTCTGGTGAAGAATTACTAAAATCTGGAGGATATACCGGAGGCTTTGTTCATCAGGCAAGTTTATTTAAAGATGTTGAGTTGATTGGAATTAATTCACCTGACCGTGTGTTTGGAGGATCTTCAAGGAGTTGGAATACCAAAAAAAGTTTTGAGCATTTTATGAAAATAATTCTTGATGATCTAAAATCAAAATTACCTGTTGATGCAGTTCAACTTTCCCTACATGGTGCAATGGCAACAAGAGATGTTCCAAGGCCAGAAGCCGAAATTGCAAAAAGGGTTAGAGAATTAGTTGGGCCTGAAGTTCCTATTTCTGGCACTTTTGATTTACATGGTAATGAAGACGGTAAGTTTTTAAAATGGGCTGATGCTGCATTTGTGACAAAACGTTTCCCGCATTATGATGCACCATTACAAGGAGAAAGATCCGCGAATTTTTTATACAGGTCTGTTAAAAATAAATTTAAATCAACAACTGCAACTAGAAAGCCCGGTATATTAACCGCAACTGTCCTTCAATGGACTGGAGCCGAACCTGCTTCTACAATCATGGAAAGGGCTAGAAGATGGGAAAATAGAAATGAAGATGTTTTTGTTAGCGTTTTTTTCGGTTTTCCATGGTCTGACGTACCAGATATCGGTGCAACAATTCATGTGGTTACCAATAACAATCAACAACTTGCTGACTCAATTGCAGATGATATGAATGATTATTTTCTAAGAGTGAAAAAAGAATTTGCGGGCGGTTCTTTTTTAGTGCCTAAACAAGCTGTTAAAAGAACTAAAATGGCATTACAAAACGGGAAAGGTCCAGTTGCATTAGGAGATTATTCTGATCGCCAAGGAGATGCAACATGGATAACAAAAGAATTAATTGAGCAAGATGTTGAAAAATTTCTAATAGCAACTTTAAGAGATGAAAATGTCTTAAAAGATTTGTCTCAAAAGGGTGCCAAAAAGGGGGATGAATTTGACTACAAAGTTGGAGGTTATACCGGAATTCAAGCTGGTGTACCTGTGAGGATTTCTGGAGAGATACTTTTCTTTGGATCACACTTTGGATATGATAAAATAGCTGTTGTGAAATTTGGTAAAGGAAATGCTGTAATTATAGTTCCAACCTATGAACAGGTTATCAGGCCATCTGAAATAAGGTTTGGAGAATTAAATCCAGACAATTTTGATGTTGTTGTTGTAAAGTCTAGAGTTCATTTTAGGAGAGGTTTTGACGAAACTGGATACTCAAAGACAGTAATGGTTGTAGATGCTTTAGGAGATTTTGTTGGTACAACAAGATTGGACGCATTAGATTATAGATATGGTCCAATAAATGAATTATATCCCTTTGAAAAATAATATATAATGAATCTATCCAAAATCACATTTTTTTTCTCTGTTATTTTATTTTTGTGTTGTGAGAGGGATATTAAGAAGGGACAATCCATAGAAAAATATTCATCTTATAAAAAGGCCGGTTTTGATACAGAAAAACTCGATCAACTTTCAAAGTTTATTGAGGAAAAATCAAATACAACTGGACTTTATGTTGTACATAAGGGGAAAGAGTTATTCCAATATGGCGACATCAATGATATAAGTTATATTGCCTCTTGTAGAAAAAGTATTCTCGCTATACTCATGGGTAAGTATGTAGAAAATAAAACCATCAATCTAGAAATGACATTAGATGAACTTCAAATAGATGATGTTGAAGGGCTTCTAGATATTGAGAAAAGAGCAAAAATTGATCATCTTGCTACATCACGCTCTGGAGTATTTCATGTAGCTTCTAATGGGGGTTATGATGAAAAAAATATTTTACCCAGAGGATCTAAAGAACCTGGATCGTATTATGTATATAATAACTGGGATTTTAATGCTCTTGGATTTATTTTTGAAAAATTGGTAAAAAACTCAATTTATAATGAATTAGAGGATCAAATTGCCCAGCCGTTGGGTTTTCAAAATTGGGATTTAAAGCTTCAAAAACGTTCAGGGGATTCAAAAAAGTCAAAATACTTGGCATACCATATGCACTTATCCACACAAGACATGGCCAAGGTTGGTCAGGTAATGCTCAACAACGGCAAATGGAAGGGTAAACAGCTGTTTTCAAAAAATTGGATAAACAAAATAATCACTCCTGTCACCTCAAAAGATACCGTTATGAGCAGAACCGATAATTCAAAAAAACTGGTCCCAGATTTTGGATATAGTTATATGTGGTGGACATTTGATTCTTTTAGAGAAAATGAAATTTATGAAGGTTCATATTCTGCAAGAGGATTTGGTGGTCAATACATCACGATAATCCCAAAACTTGAACTCGTTATTGCTCACAAAACTAATTTGAAAAAATCCTCAGGAAATCACACTAAATTGAGTACATATTTTGAAATAGTTGATCAGATTGTTAAATCAAGAATCTATTAATTTACAGGCAGTTTTAATAAATTATTCTCATTTTTTTTTATCTGTTATTACATTAATTGCATAAGGCAATTAATTAATATTTTTTTAAGTCTTTAAATTTTTGAGTTAATAATAAAATCTTCCTATCTTGAAGGATAATCAATTAAAAATTATCGTTATTTATGAAAAATATCTATTTACTATTAATTTCTTTGATGACAACCTTTTATGGGTTTTCACAAAAGACAATCAATGGTACTGTTTCAGATGACCAAGGACCACTTCCTGGTGCAACCATAGTTATACAAGGTTCATCAACTGGTGTAACTACGGATTTCGATGGAAACTATTCTATTGAAGCATCTGAGGGAGACGTTCTTGAGTTCTCATACATTGGGATGGAAGGTCAAACAGTAACTGTTGGAAGTCAAGATACAATTGATGTCGTTATGACATCATCTACCGAACTTCAAGAAGTTATAGTAACTGGTTATGGAACTAGTAGTCGTGAAAAATTCACTGGTGCCGTAGCAGTTATTAGTGCCGAAACTCTTGAAATGCAACCATCTGCTACTTTCCAAAGTGCACTTCAAGGAGCTGCACCAGGTCTTCAAGTTGTTTCCAACGATGGTGCGCCCGGTGCAGGAATTTCAATTCGAGTTCGAGGTATTGGTTCTATTAGTTCGAGTAATGAACCATTATACGTGATAGATGGAATGCCAATTACATCTGGATCTCTTTCTACAACTGACTTTTCTAACGGAGGAAGAAGCTCAAATGTGTTGGGCTCAATAAACCCGAATGATATTGAAAGTTTGGTTGTGCTAAAAGATGCTGCATCTACAGCCATATACGGATCTAGAGGTGCAAATGGTGTGGTTTTAATTACAACTAAAAGTGGAAAAGCAGGCGATCCAAAATTTACTGTTAGAGCTAGATATGGAACTCAACAATTTGCTTATGATGGCATTTTAAGAGGGCTTAATTCTACACAGTATAAGCAGCTTCACTTTGAAGGATATGTAGCAAGAGGAACTTCTGAAGATGCTGCAAGAGAACTTTTTACTAATCAGTTTCCTTTAAACGACGCTGGCCAAAATTACAATACAATTTGGTTAGATGAGATGACCCAAACGGGAGTTGTACAAGAATATGACTTTAGTTTTAGCGGTGGCTCAGAAAAAGTAACTTACTTTGGATCTGCTAACTATTTTGATAATGATGGAATGGTTAAAAATAATAAATTTGAGAGGTTCTCATCTCGTTTAAATGTTGATGCTCAGCTTACTGATAGATTTAAAGTTAGTAACAATGTAAACATTTCTACTTTCGACCAAAGAGGTATTACTGACGGTACCAGGTGGCAAGCTCCATTTTATTTAGCTTATTTAATGGCGCCTACTGTTCCTGTTTATGACTCATTCGGAAGATTTTACGGAGATCACAAAAACTTCTTTATGGGGGGTAATAACCCAGTTGGCCACCTCTATGATGACAAAAGAGAGCTGTCTCAAATGAGGCTAACGGACGTTTTTGAAGTTTCTTATGAAATTATGGAAGGTTTGACGATAAAGTCTGACTGGAGTTTTGATCTTTTAAAAGTAGATGAATATTTATTTCAAAATGGTAGATATGGAGATGGCCGAAGAATTGGTGGTTATGCCAATGAGGGAGGAATATCTCAGACTAACTGGTTAGGTACACAAAGTTTACAATTTACTCCGCAAAATACGGGAAATCATAATATGAATTTCTTTGCCGCATACGAAGCTCAAAAAGTTAAGACAAGAACTATTGAACTTACAGGTGAAGGTTTTTCTCACCCAGATTTAAAATTTGCCGCGAGTGCCGCTAATCCAACCACTGCTTACAGTGCTCGGTCTGATTATGCTTTTCAATCTTATTTTGCAAGAGCAAACTACGATTACAATAGCGAATATTTTGTCTCAATGTCTTTCCGTAGAGATGGTTCTTCAAGATTTGGTCCAGACCAAAGATGGGGGACATTTGGGTCAATCGGTGTTGGTTGGAATATGACAAGACTTATAGAGAGTGTCGGTCTAATTGATTTCTTAAAATTAAGAGGGAGTTTTGGAACTACAGGTAACGCTGGAATTGGAAACTTCGACTGGGCAGGTTTATGGGGCTTCACGAGAGATTATGATGGTAATCCTGGAGCCGCTCCTTCTCAAGTATCGAATAATTTACTTACTTGGGAATCACAAGAAAACTTTAACATCGGTATTGATGCAACTTTCCTAGACAACAAAATTACTCTAAATGCTGAATATTTTGAAAGAATGTCTTCTGACCTTCTTTTGGACAGGCCTCTTTCATTAACTACTGGTTTTACAGCTGTTTCCCAAAATATTGGTGATATGAAGAACTCAGGTATAGAGATTGATTTAGGGATTGATATAATTCAAACATCTGAAGCATTTCTAGGAGTAAATTTCAATACTACAACACTTAAAAATGAGATTACTTACTTACCTGAGCCAATAGTAGTATCTACTAAGAAAAGAGAACAAGGGAGAGATTTTCAAGAATATTTTCTTTTTCCATGGGCAGGTGTTGATCCAGCAAATGGGGATCCTCTTTGGTATTTAGTTAATGCAGATGGGACAATTAATTACAATTCAACCACAAATCGTGTTGGTGATACTGAAAGAGTTTATATGGAAGGAAAATCAGCAACACCTGATTTTTATGGTGGATTTAACTTAAATGCATCCTACAAAGATTTTTCACTTGGTATGACTTTTAATTATTCTTTTGGAAACTATCTTTATTTTAATCCTGGATGGGTTATACATGGAGATGGAAGATTTACTCCAAGAAGTACAACAACCTATGCGTTTAATAATAGGTGGACAACTCCAGGTCAACAGGCTGAATTTCCAAGACACAGATGGGGAGGAAATCAGTCTTCAAATCAAAGACCAAACAGTAGATACCTATATGAAGGTGATTATGTAAGATTAAAATCATTGAATTTATCTTACGATGTACCAACAGATCTTTTTGGTAATATTGGTATCAACCAATTTAAAGTTTATCTAGATATGAATAATATTTGGACTTGGACCAAGGCTGATAATCTTCCGTTTGATCCTGATCAAGCGATTGATGGAGTATATAACACAATGACACCACTTGCCAAAACTACCAGTTTGGGAGTAACCATTGGATTTTAATTTTAAAAATGAAAAAAATGAAAAATATTTTACAACGTAGTTTTTTGTTAGTGCTGTCAATATCATTGATTTCGTGTGCAGATGATTTTCTTGATCTACAGCCACAACAAAATATATCAAATGATGCTTTCTTGCAGACATTTAATGATTTTAACACTGCTGTTTTAGGTCTTCATGATCAACTACAAGGAGGTGGGAATGCCGCACTTTATGGTAGATACACCCTTTTAGTCCCTGATGTTATGGGTGATGATGTAAAGCAGAATGCAAGTGCAAACAGAGCAAAAGAGTGGGCAGAATATAATGGAAGTGAAACGGATTTTATTCCAGAAGATATTTGGCGAGAGTTTTACGAGGCAATAAATATTGCTAATTCGGTAATTAACTCAGAATTCGATGCTGGGGCAGATCTAACTGCTGATTTAAACACTTTAAAAGGACAAGCATATGGAATAAGAGGGCTGTCTTATTTTATGCTGTGTAATTTTTATGCTCAACCTTATTCTTTTTCTGCTGGTGCGGGCCACGCTGGAGTTCCAATAGTCTTGGAATTTGATTTTCAAAATAAACCTGCAAGAAGTACTGTAGCCGAAGTTTATGCTCAGGTTGTTTCTGACTTAAACCAAGCTGTGACTTTAATTACTGGCTCTCAAAAAAATGCTGGTTACTTTTCAAAAGCAGCAGCTGAAGCAATTTTATCAAGGGTGTATTTATATATGGAAGACTGGTCTAATGCTGAAGCTAAAGCAACAAGTGTAATTAATAATTATGGTTATTCACTCGTTAGTCGAGATTCTTACCCCACTCAATTTATTGATGGATTATCCTCAGAGGCAATCTTTGAAATGATCTACAATACAACTGACAATACTGGCTCAAACCATATTGGAGGTATGTATAAAGTGACTGGATATGGTGATTATCTTCCATCAAACGATTGGTATGCATTAATGGAAGATGGTGACATCAGAAGAACTATGCTTACTTATGACGATAACCTAATTGGAGATTTTGCAAAAGAACCTCTTGGTCCTGCTCGAGTAGACAAATGGCCTAGTGAAGGGCCGTTAAATGGTACAGATAATATTTCCGTTATAAGACTATCTGAAGTCTACTTAAATAGAGCTGAGGCTAGAGCAAATCTTGGAAATGATGCTGGCGCTCAAGCTGATGTTGATGAAATTAGGCAGAGAGCAAATCCCGGAGCAGCAAATGTTACTGCTACTGGTGCAGCACTTAAGACGGAGGTTTATAACGAAAGAAGAGCAGAACTGGCTTTTGAAGGTCACAGGATATTTGACATTAACAGAAGAAAGGAAAGTTTAGCAAGGGTTTTAGACTGTACTTCAGTACCTGAAGCATGTAATTTAAGCTATCCGAATAATTTATTTATTCTTCCTATTCCTGACGGAGAGATTAATTCTAACCCAGATATTACTCAAAACCCAGGATATTAGTATATAAATAGATATTTTTTTAAAAAAGGAGATCACTTGATCTCCTTTTTTTTCCTAAAAACTTAAAATTTTAAAATGAAAAAAAATCTCATTCCCACAATATTGATGTTAACATCTTTTTTGTTATCATCACAAGAAAAAACTTCTTACCAAATACCAAAAAAAGAATTACTTGAATTAATTGATGTAGAGCTTGCTCCGACTGTAATAAAAGATAGTAACAATGAAAACATGGTTCTTTTATACAGAGACGCATATAAAAGCATTTCTGATTTGTCACAAGAAGAGCTTCGTATTGCCGGACTTAGAGTCAATCCGGCCAAATATATTGGAAGTAGAACTACATACTTCAAAAATGTAAAAGTTTTAAAATTATCAAATAGTAAAGAGCCTAAACAAATGCAAGGGTTACCCCCAAATCCAAAACTTTCAAACTTTAAAATTTCTCCAGACGAATCCAAAATCGCTTTAACAAATACAACAAATGAAGGAGTAGAGTTATGGATAGCAGATCTAAAGACTCTAAGTGCTAAAAGGATTTATGGATCAAACATAAATGCAACCCTTGGAAATCCGATTACATGGCTAAAAAACAACAATGAACTTCTAATAAAAACTATTCCAGACACTAGAAAACCTTTGATTGACAGAAATAATATTGTCCCAACAGGACCTACTATAACTGAAAATGAAGGGCAAAAGGCTCAAAACAGGACATATCAAGATTTGATTAAAAATCCTGACGATGCATTCAATTTCACTCAGCTAAGTTTATCAAATATTATTAAAATAAATCTTGAAGGAAGAGAGAAAAAGTTTTTAGAATCTAAAATGTTTCGCTCAGTTTCGGTTTCCCCTGATGGTAGTTTGGTTATGGTAAGTTTTATAAAAACACCTTTTTCGTATTTAGTTCCCTATTATAGATTTCCAACCGAATATAGAGTTTATAGAAGCAATGGTGACTTAGTTAAAGTCATTCAAGACTCCCCACTTTTAGAGGAGCTCCCAAAAGGCAGGATGTCGACAACAACAGAACCTAGAAATATTGGATGGAGAAAAGATCTTGGTGCATCATTATATTTCTTTAAAGCGTTAGATAAAGGGGATCCTGAAAATAAAGTTGAATACAGAGATGCTGTTTACCAATGGGATTATCCATTTAATAATAGTCCAAAATTAATTCTTAAGGTGAATAATCGTTTATCAAATATTTTTTGGGGTAACAAAGACATAGCCATAGCTAATGACATTTGGTGGAACAATAGAAATGTAAAAACTTATTTATTTAATCCATCTAAAACATCTAAGAAAGCTTCGGTTATTGAAAATCGAAATTATCAAGATATTTATTCTGATCCTGGTAGCTTTTTAATGAAAAACAGTAAATACAAAACCAAAGTACTAGATATAAAAAATAATACTGCTTACCTTATAGGTTCTGGATTCACCGATAAAGGTCAGTTCCCTTTTATTGATAAAATAAATTTTGAGAAAAATTCTAAAGAAAGACTATACCAATCTACTTTCACAAAAAAATATGAAAATATAATCGATTATGATGCAGAAAAAAAACTTGCTTTTGTAAGAATCGAGTCACCAAAAGAATTTCCAAATTATTACTTTAGGGATGTTAGCTTAAACAAACTAAACCGAATCACATTTTTTGAAAACCCCTTCAAAGCACTTGAAAAAGTTAAAAAAGAAATCATTACATATAAAAGGGAAGATGGTCTTGATTTAAGTGGAGTACTGTATTTGCCCGAAGATGCATCTGTAGAAGACAAAAAACCTATGATTTTGTGGGCATATCCTAGAGAATACAAAGATAAGTCTACTGCATCTCAGAAGAGAAGTAATCCGAATACCTTTACTTATCCATCTATGAGAAATCCAATTTATTGGGCAACACAAGGATACGTTGTTTTAGACAGAGCTGAATTTCCAATTGTAGGTGAAGGAGATGAAGAGCCAAATGATTCATTTAGAAAGCAACTAGTTGCAAATGGAAAAGCTGCTATAGATGCTGTGGATAAAATGGGGTTTATCGATAGAGAAAGAGTTGGAGTTGGTGGACATAGTTATGGAGCATTCATGGTTGCTAACTTATTAAGTCATAGTAATTTATTTGCTGCAGGAATTGCTAGAAGTGGAGCGTATAACAGAACCTTAACTCCTTTTGGATTCCAAAGCGAAGAAAGGAGCTATTGGGAAGCTCCCAATGTTTATTATTCGATGTCACCTTTCATGCACGCTAATAAAATGAAAACACCACTCTTGTTAGTTCATGGTGAAGAAGATAACAATTCAGGAACCTATCCATTACAAAGTGTAAGATATTTTAATGCTCTTAAAGGACTTGGAGCAACTACGAGACTGGTTATGTTTCCAAAAGAAAGTCATGGTTATAGAGCTAAAGAATCGATATTGCATCTTATTTGGGAACAAGACCGGTGGCTTGACATGCATGTAAAAAACAAAAAGAAAAAGTTAGTTAAAGAAAAAAATAAACCCAAGGGATAAAAAAATTGTATATTTAATATAAACAAACAGTTATGAATGAGATAGTTGCTGTATTTGTAGCAATCTTTGTTCTTATAGGAGGCATTGTTGCATATGGGGTCATTAGCACCTCAATGGGTTACGAAGAGGATGAAAACCAAAATTATATTCCTGACCGTCTAGAACGTATGTTTGGTAAAGATCCAAGTGCAAAAAAAGGAAAAGAGCAAAGTAAAAAACAAAAAAAAGTTTCTAAATAAATTTAAATAATTTGTAAAACTTTTTGATGGGTTTTTTATGTCCAATTAAATCTCATTATTGTAAATTGTTAAACATAATTTAATTACCAAAATTCTATGGAAGCATTTATTTATGACGCGGTAAGAACGGTCAGAGGTAAAGGAAATAATAAAGGTGCCTTGCTGGGTATTACACCTACTGAACTTGTGAAACAGACCATGGTACATTTAAAAGAGAAACACAATATAGACACAACTTTGGTGGAAGATATTATCCTTGGTTGTGTCACTCAAGTTATGGACCAAGCAGCAAATATTGCAAAATCCGCAGCACAAGCAGCCGAATATGGTGACCACATGTGTGGTGTGACTTTGAATAGATTTTGTGGTTCAGGACTTGAATCAATCAATCAAGCATCTGCCTATATTAAATCTGGTTACAAAGATTTAATTATTGCAGGAGGAGTTGAATGCATGTCTCGTGTAAAAATGGGTTCCGATGGTGGAGGTATGTTTATAGATCCCAATCTTGCAATACCCGGAAATATAATTCCTCAAGGAATTTCCGCTGATTTAATTGCTTCAAAATACGGTTATACTAGAGAAGATACAGACAAATATGCTGTTGAATCTCAAAAAAGAGCTGCTAGAGCCGATGAAAATAATTATTTTGAATCTAGAATATCAGTTAAGGACAATAATGGAATTGAAATACTTACCACAGATGAAAATATTCGTCCTGATACAAATCTTAACGGATTATCTAGTTTGATGCCTGCATTTGAAATGATTGGAGGAATGGGTGGTTTCAATGAAGTTGCGCTAGATAAGTATCCAGAGGTTGAAAAAATTAATCATGTACATCACGCAGGAAACTCTTCCGCGATTGTTGATGGAGCTGCAATTACTTTAATTGGTAATAAAGATGTTGGTAAGAAATTAAATCTTAGTCCAAGATTCAAAATTTTAACTGCCGCTGTTCAAGGTGTTGATCCAACAATTATGCTAACAGGGCCGGCACCAGCTTCAATGAAGGCATTGAAACAATCGGGAATGAAATTAAGTGACATTGATCTTTTTGAAGTTAATGAGGCCTTTTCTGCTATTCCGATGCTATTCATGGAAAAAACAGGTATAGATCCTAGCGTCGTCAATGTCAATGGTGGTTCTATTGCTATGGGACATCCTTTAGGAGCTACAGGGTGTATATTAACCGGAACCATAATGGATGAAATTGAACGTAGAGATTTGAATACTGGGTTAGTAACCCTCTGTATAGGAGGAGGAATGGGTATTGCAACAATTATAGAACGTGTTTAAATCTAATGAAAGCTATTAACGACAAATTTTTAAGTTACTCTGTTGATAAAGATGGAGTTGCTTTAATCGAGATAAATCAAAAAGAGGAACCGGCAAATCTCCTAACACTTGATTTTAGTACCAGATACTTTGAAATAGCAAAAATTGCTATAGAAGATAAAAATGTAAAAGGAGTAATCATTACATCGGGCAGACCAATTTTTATGGCGGGTGGGGATTTGAGAATGCTCGCTAAACCGATAGAAGATAAAAAGGAGTTTTTTGAAGGAATTATGTTTTTTCATAAAGGACTTAGAGAAATTGAAACTTCTGGAAAACCATTTGTTGCAGCAATTAATGGAACTGCACTAGGTGGTGGCCTCGAGCTGTGTTTGTCTTGTCACTACAGAATATCACTAAGTTCAACAAAAATTAAAATCGGTTTTCCTGAAATAAAAGCTGGAATATTTCCAGGAGCTGGAGGTACTTCTAAGGCTCCGTATATCTTAGGGTTACAAAATTCTCTAATGTATATTCTTCAAGGGATTGAGGCAAGACCTCAAAAGGCTTTAAATGATGGATTAATAGATTTAGTTGTTGATTCTCAAGAAGAGATGCTTACCAAGGCAAAAGAACACATACTAAATATGAAAAACCCTGTTCAGCCATGGGATAATAAAAAACATAAGATCCCAGGAGGAGGTATTTGGACGCCAAATGGTGTTCAAACTTTAGCTGGAGCATCAGGGAATGTAGGTAAACTAACCCATGGAAATTATCCTTCTGCTCAAAAAGTTCTTAAAGTTATCCATGATGGAATACAAATACCAATCGACAGAGCACTTGAAATTGAAGCTCGATACTTTATAGAGGCAGTTACTAGTAAAGAGGCAAAAAATATGATTCGAACCGGATTCTTCGGAATTCAAGGTGCTGCAAAAGGAAAAGCAAGACCTGAAAACGAGGAGAAGTACGAGATTAATAAAGTTGGAATTTTAGGAGCTGGAATGATGGGTTCTGGAATTGCGTATGTCTCAGCTAGGGCGGGAATGGAAGTAATTTTAAAGGATGTTACAATTGATGGAGCAAAAAAAGGTAAGTCATATTCTGAAGAACTACTTAAAAAGGCGATTTCAAGAGGTAGATCAACAGAAGAAAAAAAACAAACTACTTTATCAAAAATTATCCCAACTGACAACCCAAAAGATGTCGAAGGCTGCGATTTAATTATTGAAGCAGTTTTTGAAAATGTAGATTTAAAAGATAAAGTTACCAAAGAAACGGAGGCTGTTTTAGGAGAGGATAAAATTTATGGTTCAAATACATCAACCATCCCGATTAGTTTGCTGGCCAAGTCTTCTAAAAGACCTAAAAATTTCATTGGAATTCACTTTTTTTCTCCAGTTGACAAAATGCCACTAGTTGAGATCATTGTTGGAGACAAAACTTCGGATAAAGCAATTGCAGCAGCTATTGATTACACAGTTGCGATTAGAAAAGTGCCCATAGTAGTTAATGATAGTAGAGGGTTTTTTACATCTAGATGTTTTGGAACTTACGTTAGCGAAGGAATGTTTCTTCTAGAAGAAGGAGTTGCTCCTCAAATAGTTGAAAGAATAGCCATTAAAAAAGGAATGCCTGTCGGACCGCTTGCTGTTCATGATGAAGTTTCATTAACACTAAGTGCTCATGTTTTTGAAAGTGACCCTTCTGAAAAAAAGGATTCAGAAAAAAGGACATATGACTTAGTTAAAAAATTAATAAATACGCATAATAGAACTGGGAAAAGAGATGGGGCTGGTTTCTATGATTATCCAGATGGAGAACAAAAGAGACTTTGGAAAGGATTGAAAGAAGTATTTAATCAAAAAAAAGATGCATTCCCTGAAAATATAATATCAAAACGTTTATTACACAGACAATCCCTTGAAAGCTTTAGATGTCTTACTGAAGGAGTACTTCGTTCTACAACTGACGGAGATATTGGTTCAGTTCTTGGCTGGGGTTTCCCAATTTATACAGGTGGAGCTTTATCCTATATAGATTATGTCGGAATGGAGAATTTTATAAAGGATTGTGATGAATTTAAATCTAAATTTGGTAACCACTGGGATGTACCTTTAGAACTTAGAGAATTATTAAAAGAAAATAAATCTGTTCATGATTTTAAAATCTAATTAACTTTCTATTTCAGTATTTTTTTTAAATTTTAAAACAGGGTTTTAATTTATTATTTCTATCCTTATAAAGGATGAAGTTCAAATACACACTACCAAAATTTGTTTTCTAACATTGAAATAAAAGAGATTCCAGCTGCAGCGCCTGAGATGAAAAGATTCCAATCACGATCTTTTGCTTTAATGACATTTAGAAAGAAAAATGAAATTGAAATAATAAAAAATACAACTATTAGTTGTCCAAATTCAATTCCTAAATTAAATCCAAATAATGGTTTAATTATCGATGATTTATCTAAAATTAAAGCTTTAAAATAATTTGAAAAATCCATACCATGAATAAGTCCAAAGAAAAGTGCCATAAAATAATTTTTACTCATGTTAGCAAATTCCTCCTTTAGATTCGAACCCAATACATTATTCAAAGCTGTAATAAATATGGTTGTAGGAATAAGAAATTTTATAATACTTGAGGGGATATTAAATAAATCAAATGAAACTAAGGCTAAGGTTATACTATGTCCAATGGTAAACGCAGTAACCAGAATAAGAATCTTTTTCCATTGTTGTATCCTGTAAACAGCGCATAGAACTATTAAAAAAAGGATGTGATCATATCCATTTAGATTAGATATATGCTCGAAACCCAACTTAAGGTAAAATCTAAATGGATTCATGTCAAAAATTTAATTCATAAGTTGATGTTTCTTTATTCAGCATTAGACTTTTAGATTTATCATTTACATGAATATAAACTATATTGTTTTGATCATAAAACAAATCTGTAAAGACAGCATTTTTTATTTCCATTGAATTAAATTTTCCCTCCACAGGTTTTTCAAGGTACACCCAAAGGGCCATATTCTCTCCTTCCCCACTCAGTTTTTTTTTCTTAATTTCTAAATCAATTTTTTTTTTATTAAATTTTACATAAAAAAATCTGTTCAGATAATCCATCAACATCTTATCTGCATCGGAGTGTTCGTTTGGTTGACAAAAAGCCAATTCTTTACTATATGGATCAAAAACTAAAGCTTCGTTAACATCAGTTAAAAAAAGTTTCAAATTAACTGTGAGTAGATTTTTTTTTGAATAAAATTCAATTTCGCATAAGGATAATCTTAAAGGATGAGCAAAAGTAATGCTAGATGAAAGTAATAAAGCAAGAAACCACTGATACACGCTACCTATTAATTAAAATAAACTAGATTGAACTCGTGCCGGCTTTTTCTGCGTAGGCTTGAACCTCTCTGAAAACACGGATTAAATTTCCGCCCCAAATTTTTTCAATTTGGGCTTCATTGTAACCTCTTCTAACCAGCTCCACTGTAATATTCTTTATTTCACTAACATCAAAAACGCCATCAATACCACCACCACCGTCAAAATCACATCCAATGCCAACATGATCAATTCCAGCAATTTTGACTATGTGATCGATGTGATCAACCACATGACCAACATTTGCTGATGGATCAGGATATTGTTTATTTATTAGATTTATTTTTTCTCTGTAATTGTCACGCTCATCCACATTCATTTCTGAAACTGGCTTCATATTTGACCGAAATGCTGCTAACGCTGAATCACGTTTAACATTAGGCTTGGCTTCACGCAAATAATTACTTAACATTGTTAATTGAACTACTCCCCTATTTTTTGCAATTAACTTCAACATTTCATCTGTGAAATTACGTTT
>CACJHA010000001.1 GCA_902593075.1 uncultured Bacteroidota bacterium | reverse complement strand
GTATATAATTGTTTCGATACCTTTAAAGAAATTAAACAAACCAAAATGTTCATTTGGTGAGTGAATTGCGTCAGAATCCAACCCAAAACCCATTAGAATACTTTTTACACCTAACTCTTTTTCAAAAATTGGAACAATTGGTATACTTCCACCCCCTCTTTGTTGAAATGGATCTACACCAAAACTTTTTTTATAAGCCAATGTGGCAGCCTCGAAAGCTACGCTGTTTGTTGGTGTAACATAAGGTTCTGCTCCATGGTGTGTTTTTATAGTTGCCGTTACACTCTTTGGAACGAAATTCAGAACATACTCCTTAAATAATTCACTTATTTCTTTCCAGTCCTGATTTGGAACTATTCTCATAGAAATTTTTGCATGGGCCTCACTTGGAAGTACCGTTTTTGACCCTTCTCCTGTGTAACCACCGTAAATCCCGTTAACATCTAATGTCGGACGTGTTGCGATTCTCTCAGTGAGGCTAAAGTCGGTATCTCCATATAACTCTTTTACTCCTATAGATTTTTTAAAATCACTGGTATTTATAGCAGCCTTTAAAATTTCATTTTTGTCTTTATCATTTAAATCTAGTACTTTATCATAAAATCCAGGAATAGTAATCTTCATATTTTCATCATGCATGCTAGCAATCAACTTAGACAAAATATTAATCGGATTTGCAACCCCCCCACCATATGTTCCAGAGTGAAGGTCTCTATTTGGTCCTTTTAATGTAATTTCCATATATGAAATTCCTCTAAGCCCTGTTGTTATTGATGGAATAGTATTACTCTTCATACTAGTGTCAGAAATTAAAATAATATCAGATTTTAATAATTCTTTATTATTAGAGATAAAAACCTCTAGATTATTACTACCAACTTCTTCTTCACCTTCAATTAAGAATTTTATATTAAAATTTAATTTACCATTTTTTATTATCCACTCTAATGCTTTGATATGCATAAACATTTGACCCTTGTCATCACAGGCACCTCTTGCAAAAATTGCACCCTTAGGATGTATTTTTGTCTTTTTAACTACTGGCTTAAATGGAGGAGAATCCCACAATGAAATTGGATCAGGTGGCTGGACGTCGTAGTGGCCGTATACTAAAATGGTAGGAAGATTTTTGTCAATAAATTTTTCAGCATAAACTATTGGATGGCCCTTTGTCTTGATTATTTTGACATTTTCGCACCCTGAATTTTTTAAGCAGTTTCCTAACCATTTTGAACACTTTATCATTTCTTTTTTTTGATTTGGGTCAGCGCTCACAGATGGAATTTTCAAAAATTCATACAGTTCATTTAAAAATTTATTTTTCTCTTCGTCTGAAAAATTTATCATTAATTAAAACGTTTTTAAATAAAATTTAGAAATGTGAATGTAAAAAATATTTGATAAAACTTATCTATATTTGCAATCTTTAGCGGGTGTGGTGAAATTGGTAGACACGCTAGATTTAGGATCTAGTGCTTCACGGCGTGGGGGTTCGAGTCCCTTCACCCGCACAAAAATTTAAAAAGCTACTATTTGTTTTTTTGGCTTTTAATTAAAAACTCATCAAGTTTTATATCATCCAGTCCTTGCTTGTCAAAGGGGTATTCCATATCATCTTGAATATTGTATAAAGAAATTAATATAAATTCACTAAGAATTATTACAAAATATGTTAACCATTGAGGATTCTCTACTCCAATTTTATTTATTATTGATGGGGTATAAATTACAGGGAAAATATAAATAAATATTTTACAGTATGCTTTCAAACTGATAGGTGTTCTATGTATATGAATAGCAAGACAATTTTCAATACCTTCTTGAACTTTTTGCAGATATCCTACAACTTTACCTTTTACGTTTCTTGAAATAGTTTCAGGATTGCTATTTGTAAAATCTATTAAATCTTGAATCGATTTATCTAGTTTAGACCTAGTTTCATTTTCACCTTGAAGATGATACGTTAACTCATTTAAAATATTTATGAGAAGCATATTCCCAGTTTCAACCTCTTCTTTGGTTAATTTTTCATTTGTCATAAATCCAAACTTAATTGACATCAAAGAACTTCTTATTTTGCTTAAATGTTCTAGAGCTTTTTCTCTTCTTCTAAAAGCCCCTCTGATAGCAAATACAAGAGGAAATATAATAGCAATACTTATAAGAGTTAAATCAATATCATAAACTATATCATATTCATAACAGATAATGGGAACCAATACTGAAATAATCATGGTATAAAGAGTTCTCACATTTATTATCGAAAAATACTGACTCACTTATTTTTTTTTTAAATTTATATACAATTAAACCGCAATATATGAAACAATTTCTTATTCTATTATTAACATCATCGTTAATAATTGCTCAAAATACCGAAGATAAATTCTTTTCATCTAATGAAACATTAGATGCAAAAATATCATTTACTCCTAAAACACTTAAAAAAAGTATTGTTGATTCAATATATTTTGATACAAATTTTGCCTATAAAATTGGCGATTCATTCCAGGAAATGGAAATAGGTATTCGAGCTAGGGGTAATTTTAGAAGGTCTACTTGTTACTACCCTCCGATAAAAGTGGATTTTAAAAAGAAACAAACTAAGGGAACTGTTTTTGAGGGACACAAAAAAATGAAACTGGTCTTACCATGCTTAAAGCAAAAAGATAAAAATGATAATATATTGAAGGAATTTATAGTTTATAAACTTTTTGAAATGGTATATCCTTATCATTTTAAAACAAGAAGATTATCTCTTGAGTTCACCGATTTATCCAAAAAGAAAAAACCGGTAGTTGAAAAGTTAAACGCATTCTTAATAGAAGATGATAAAAAGGTTGCTCAACTACATAATGGAAAAGTTTTTGAAAGATTTATTCCTCCATTAGCTATGGATGCAGATGCTTCTGTAAGAAATGCTATGTTTCAATATATGATTGGCAACACTGATTTTTCTACTGCTTACCAGCACAATAATAAACTGCTTTATATTGATAAATTGATTATTCCTCTTCCTTATGATTTTGATATGTCTGGATTTATAAATCCAAGCTATGCAGTGGTTAATGAAACTCTAAACATAGCTAATATTAGACAAAGAAAATACCGAGGCTTCAAAAGAGACGATGATGTTTTTTATAAAGTTAGAGACATTTTTATAGAGAAAAAAAGTGATATGCTTGCTTTAATAAAATCATTTGAGGCCGATTTTGACAATGCATCTGAATATGATGAAGCATACTCATACATTGAAAGTTTCTTTGATATTATTGAAGATGATAAAAAGTTTAAAGACAATGTAGTTTTAGCTGCTAGAACTAAGTAGTCATTTTATCTGTAACATCATTTTGTAAAAAATTTCAGTGTTATCATAAATTCCAGAAAATTCTTTTGATCCAATTCCTTTCGAAAAAACTGGTACCATTGAAGCACTGTGACCTTTTGTGGAAAATCTTGCTTTAGAATTTAGTTTTTGGATATTATTAGAGGTGATTGCTAGGCCACCAGTTTCGTGATCAGCTGTGACAACTAGTAGTGTATTTTGGTTTTCGTCAACAAATTTTAAAGCAACTCCAATTGCTTTATCAAATTCAATATATTCATTTGTCACGTACTCAAGATCATTGTCATGTCCTCCCCAGTCTACTTGTGACCCCTCTACTAATAAAAAAAAAGGTTCGTCTTGAGAATTCAACTTCTTTAGGATAGAATTTAGTCCAATATCGAGAAGTGGTTTTCTTCCCTCCTTTAAAGTTGGGGGTTCTTCAAAACTTATGAAATAACCAACTTTTTTTGAATTTGATGAGTCAAATTGATCAAGATTACTTACAAATTCCCAATCTTTCATTTCATTAATCAAATTTTTATTGTCATTTCTTTTTATAAAATGTTTCTCTCCACCTCCAATAAAAAAATCCACTTCGCTTTTACTTAATTGATATGCTATTTCTTGATAATTTGCCCTTGAAAGAACATTTGCATAGAACGATGCTGGGGTAGCATGAACAATACTTGATGTTACAATCATTCCTGAATTGTATCCTTTTTTTTCACATATTTTTAAAATAGATTCAAAGGACTTATTTTTTGTATCTATTCCAATAGTTCCGTTTTCAGTCTTAATTCCGCATGCCATAGCGGTTCCTGAAGCTGCAGAGTCTGTTATAAGGGAGTTTGCTGAATGGGTTTTCTGAAATCCAACCACTTTAAAATTTTCTAAATTTAATTTATTATCGTTTTCATACATTGCTGCTGTTATTTGTGACAATCCAGCTCCATCAGCAATCATTAAAATGATGTTTGTAGGGGCTTTATTTTTTTTCGACATTTCAACTTTTATAGACTGGGAAAAACACAGATTTAAGGAGTAGAAGGTAATATAGATTGAAAAGAAAAATAATCTCATGTTGAATTTTTAGAACTTTATTTAATTATTTAGGCCCTTCGTTTTTCTTGTAAAATTTTTTTTCTCCGCTTTCAAAGTCCTTGATAATTACAGCTCTATCATACTCTTTTCCAGTGGCTGTGTAGGCAACATAAGTGAGCTTGTCTTCATCTATTGTAATGACTTGAAAAAATTGAACAAGATGCGATATTTTATCTGACTTATATCCATCTTTAACATATCCCTCCTTTAATTGTTTACGATCCAGTCTATAAAATTTTGGCCCACTAACTGAAGTTACATATACAGTTTTAATTTCATTGGATTCAATATCATTTTCAAATATTTTGGGAACGTGTCCTCGGGCATACGTATGATCATGTCCATTAAGCACAAGATCTACATTATATTTATCAAATAATGGTTTCCAATTTTTACGACCATACCTAAAATCACGCCCCAAGGCTGGAGAGAAAATAGAATGATGGCAAGTAATTATATTCCATTTGGCGGTGGAGGTTTTGAGTTTTTCCTCAATATATTTTGTTTGAGTACTGAGATTAAAGTTTGAATTTAAAACAATAATTCGGACATCTTGGTAATCCACTGTGTAAACAGTTTCGTGTAAATTTTTGTTGATATCGTCTTCAACTGGAAGTGTAAATTGAGGACGCCAGTGAATCGAGGTGTATTTCTGTTCATTTTCTGCAATTAATGGCCAGTATTCATGATTTCCCAGAACAGGTATATTTGTCCATTGGCTATGAATAAAACCTCCTGCTTTGAACCATTCTGCCCACTCATAATCTCGGTGAGCATCATCTACTAAATCTCCTCCATGAATTGCAAAAGAAGCATTAGGAGCAGTTTGGTACGCCATGCGAATTACCCGACTCCAGTGTGATAAGAGCCTATTTTGGGAGTCACCAAAAAAAACAAATTCTGTTTTTGAATACTCTTTTTTTGCGGTTTTGAAATGTATCCATTCTGACCAGAATTTATCACCATCTCCAACTCTATAGGCATAAAGGGTATTAGGTTTGAGATCTTTAAAAATAACGCTGTGGTAGTTTACAGAAAAAGAATTATTTCTTTGATATTGACCTAATTTTAATTTTTCAATAGAAGCCTTATAGGTTTTTGGGTTATACTCTATATTTGCATTTACAGTAGCCTCAGAAATTTGAGCCACACTATTTTCTATTTCGGTATTGGTCCTCCATGTAACAGCTCTTGATGAAGTTGGATCACCATAAAAGGTCAATATAATCCTATCGGGGTTTTTACTTGGAATTTCCCAATGCTTTAGACCTGTAAAATCTTTTTGGGCTGATAAAGTTAAAAATGAAAGAAGGCAAACTAAATAACTTATTTTAAAATTCAGATTTGCATTTAATTTAACTTGTAATCTCATGGATTTGTTATTAGCTAGTAGATAAACTTTTTTAACTTTTAAATTTAGTTTGTAAAACTAAAAATTAAAAATGAACCTAAACATTTATTCATACTAAATATTTATTAAGGTAAGAAATTATCTTATCAGATGAACCAACGCTCCTTCTTATAAAATCAAAATTCGTTTTCCCCATCTTAAGACATTTTTTCTCATTACTTATTAGTTTTTCCCAAATATTTTTGAATTCTTTTTTTGTTGAAATAGATAAAATACCTCCAAGTTTTTGCATTTCAATTGCTTCTGGATACCTATGAAAATTTTTACCTATAATTACGGGAATTCCATAAACTGCAGCTTCTAATGTATTGTGTAGACCTTTATTTCCCATTCCTCCACCCACATAAGCAAATTTAGAAAATTTATATAGTGAACTCAAATACCCAATTTTGTCTACAATTAAGACTTTTTTATTAAAATCACTTTCAAAATTAAAAGTTGACCATTTAGCGTAGTCAATAGGAATTAACTTTTCTAAATCCGAGATAGATTTTGAGTCTATTTTGTGTGGTGCTATAATCCAATTTAAGGGGGTATTGTTGTTACAACAACTTAATAAAATTTTATAGTCTTCCATCCAACCGCTTCCTATGATAAAGTTGTTAGAGTTTTTTAAAAATTTTGTAATTGTTTTATCATTTGTATAACTATTATAATTTTCTAAAACCCTATCAAACCTTGTGTCACCAGTTACTTCCACATTAGATATATTTAAAGTTTTTAAAAGTAATTTATCATTTTCATTCACTACTAAAAAATAATTTATTTTTTTTAGTACTGATACCATACCAAAAGAGAAAAAATTAAAGAAAACTTGACTTTTTCTAAAAGTAGACGAAATTGAGAAAATTTTTATATCTGCTTGGTGCACACACTTAATAAGATTTGGCCAAAACTCATTTTTCACTAGTAGTAAAGCATTAGGTTTAATTTTATTTATAAAATGATTCAACTCTTTTTTTCTGTCAAAGGGCAAATATGTGATTACTTTGGCATCACTAAATTTTTTAGCGGAGCTAAATCCTGATTCAGAAAAAAAAGTAATTACAAACTCAGTAATGGGTTTTGATTTTTTAATTCTTTTCAAAAGAGGTTTTATTTGCTCAAACTCACCCATTGAGGAGCAGTGAACCCAAATAATAAAATTATTTTTTGAATTATTTAAGTGTAAAATGTCACTTGAAATTCTATTACGACTATTTAAAAATTTTTTAATCTTTGGGACAAAAAGACCAAAAATCCATGTTATTTTTAAACAAAACTCATAAAATAAAGAGTAAATCATAAAGACAAAAATAGTTTATTTGTAGTACTTTAAAATTAAATGGTTTTTTACCTTTGCTAAAATTTTTTCATGAAATCTATAAAGATGGTTGACCTTAATGGTCAGTATGATGCAATTAAAGGAGAACTAGACATTGCAATGGATTCTGTATTAAAAACAACTAGTTTTATTAATGGACCAGCCGTTAAAGAATTTCAAAATAATCTGCAAGAATATCTAAATGTTAAGCATGTAATTCCGTGCGCAAACGGAACAGACGCTCTTCAATTAGCATTAATGAGTTTAAATTTGAATCCAGGAGATGAGATTATTACTTCAGACTTTACCTTCGCTTCTACGGCAGAGGTAGTTCTTTTAATGGGGTTAAAGCTTAAATTAGTGGATATCAATGAAGAAACATTTAACATCGATCCTTTATCCATTGAAAGAGCCATAACATCAAAAACAAAAGCGATAATACCTGTTCATTTATTTGGTCAAACTGCCGAGATGGAAAAAATAGTTGAAATAGCAAAACTAAATAATCTTAAAATTATCGAAGACAACGCTCAAGCTCTTGGAGCTACATATACTTTTAATAATGGATCGATTAAAAAAGCTGGGACAATTGGGGATATAGGGACTACATCTTTTTTCCCTTCAAAAAACTTGGGTGCTTATGGTGACGGAGGGGCAATTTATACAGACGACGATATTTTGGCACAAAAAATGAGAAAATTTGCAAATCATGGGATGGACAAAAGATATTATCATGATTTGGTAGGATTGAACTCTAGATTGGATTCTATACAAGCAGCAATATTAGATGTAAAGTTGAAATACCTTGATAATTATAATGAAAGAAGAAGAAATTCTGCCTTAAGATATTCAAATAATCTCAAAGGAATTAATAATGTAATTACCCCAAATATACCTTTTGACCCTCAAAGTCATGTTTTCCATCAATATACTTTAAGAATTTTAGGTTCTAAAAGAGATTTGCTAGCAGAGTATTTGACAAAAAATTCAATTCCTTTTGGAATTTACTATCCGGTACCTCTCCATAACCAAAAAGCATATTATAGTCCTGAGGTAGATAATAAATTTTTCCCAGTAACAAATAGGGCCGTGAATGAAGTTGTGTCATTGCCAATGCATACTGAGCTTTCAAATGATCAAATTGATTACATATCAGAAAAAATAATTAAGTTTTTAAATTAGAAAGTATTAAAATTCCAGATTTACATCTGGATTGATTTTTTTGATTAGTCCTTGTAAAACCTTTCCAGGTCCAACCTCAACAAAATTTTTAATACCGTCATTAATCATCTGGCTTATAGATTGTGTCCAAAGGACAGGAGAAATTAATTGGTCCACCAAGTTTTTTCTAATTTCTTCAACATTTGAGACCCCTTTTCCAACTGAATTTTGATAAATTGGACATGAAGGTTTTTTAAATTCAATTTTTTTAATATATTTTTCTAATACTTTCTTAGCCGGTAGCATTAAAGGAGAATGAAATGCCCCTCCGACGTTTAATTCTATAACTTTCCTAGCACCATTTTCACTTAGAATTTTTGAAACATTTTTAATTGCTTTTTTTTCTCCTGAAACAACAATTTGTCCTGGGCAATTATAATTTGCTGGGACTACAATTTCTTTAATTTTCATGCAACAATTTTCTACAATCTTATTTTCAAGACCAATTACTGCGGCCATTATTCCAGGGTTCATTTCGCAAGCTTTTTTCATTTCATTAGCTCTGACTCTTACAAGTTTAAGTCCATCTTCAAATGAAATCGAATTTGAAGCTACTAGGGCAGAAAACTCTCCAAGTGAATGACCGGCCACTCCTATACGCTCACCTTTTTTTCTAACTAGTCTAGATTTTATAATTGAGTGAATAAATATGGCAGGTTGAGCTATATTTGTTTCCGTCAGTTCTTTTTGATTTCCCTCAAACATGATTTCAGTAATTTTAAAATCAAGAATTTTATTAGCTTGTAAAAAATATTTTTTAGCTTCTTCATACTGATCAAATAAATCTTTTCCCATTCCTACAAATTGAGATCCTTGACCAGGAAAGACTTGAGCATATTTCATGTTTTTCTTTTATATGTTAAAAATGAATAATTATAATTTTCTACTTCAGATTTTTTTACGTCTTGTCTTTTAACAACTTCCCATTTATTTAAATTAATCTTTGGGAAGAAAGTATCGCTTTTAAATTTATGATGAATTCTTGTAAGTTCGATGCAGGAAGAATATTTCATAAATAATTCATATATCTCACCTCCACCAACTATATATGGTTTGGGGTCAGGTTTTGTCTGCTCAATTGCTTTTTCAACACTATTAACAACAACAGCATCCTTATAAGCAATATTTTTTCTTCTTGACAAAACTATATTTTTTCTGTGTGGTAATGCTTTGGGTAGAGATTCAAAAGTTTTTCTTCCCATAATTATACAGTGACCATGAGTGGAGTCTTTAAAATGTTTCAAATCGCGGGGGATATGCCAAACAAGTTTATTATCTAACCCCAAACCGTTGTCCTCGGCAACTGCTGCAATCATAGTAATTTCTTGATTTAATCTATTCATTTTTTAAAAATCTTAATTAATTTTATTTGTTAAATTCAATCAATTTTAAATTGAAACTGCCGCTTTTATTGCAGGATGAGGATTATAATCTATAAGTTCAAAGTCATCAAAAGTGAACTCAAAAATATCATCTATATGAGTATTGATTTTAATTTTTGGTAGTTTTTTAGGTTTTCTTTTAAGTTGAAGTTCTACTTGGTCTAGGTGATTAGAGTAAATATGAACATCTCCAAATGTGTGAATGAAGTCTCCAATTTCTAAATCGCAAACTTGAGCGATCATCATTGTCAAAAGAGAGTAAGAAGCAATGTTAAATGGAACTCCCAAAAAAACATCTGCACTTCTTTGATAAAGTTGGCAAGAAAGCTTTGAATTTGAAACATAAAATTGAAAAAATGCGTGACAGGGAGGCAAGACTGCTTTTCCGTTTTGAATATTTTGTGAAAAACTATGACTATTGTCAGGAAGTACACTTGGATTCCAGGCCGTTACAAGCAGCCTTCTGCTATTAGGATTTGTTTTTAGGGAATTAATTACCCCCTTAATTTGGTCAATACCCTGATTATTCCAATTTCTCCATTGAAAGCCATAAATCGGACCCAAATCACCTTTTTCATTAGCCCATTCATTCCAAATTCTAACTCCGTTTTCTTTTAAATATGAAATGTTAGTGTCTCCTTTTAAAAACCATAACAATTCATAAATTATTGATTTTAAATGTAGTTTTTTAGTTGTTACCATTGGAAATCCTTTTGACAAGTCAAAACGCATTTGATACCCAAACATACTAAGGGTACCAGTTCCGGTTCTATCTTTTTTAAAATCTCCTGAACTTTTAATTTTCTTTAGTAATTCTAAATATTGTTGCATTTCACAAAGATATATTTGTAAGATGATTTTTATTGCAAGCTGTTTTGTTTTTTATTAAAAGAATAAGTTGATAAGTTATTTATCCTTTTTTTCTACTAGATAACTCATCTCTAACTTTAGCGGCGGATTCATAATCCTCTTCTTTTACAAATTTCTTCAATAAAGCCTTTAAATCTTTTAAAGTAATTTTGCTAAAATCCTTTTCTTTATCACTTTCTTTATCACTGGAGGTTTGCTCTTTTATAAAGTTTTTTATCCACTGATCATCATTATTTCCTTCACCTTGGTTACTTTTTTCATTTTTAAAACCAGCTTTTTTTAAAATATTTTCATAGGTAAAAATTGGAGCATTAAATCTTATAGACAAAGCGACTGCGTCGGATGTTCTTGCATCAATAATTTCCTCTATTTTATCTCTAACACATATTAAACTAGAGTAAAATACTCCATCTACTAGTTTATGTATAATAATTTGCTTTACAACTATGCCATAACTGACAAAACAATTGTGCATTAAATCGTGAGTAATTGGTCTTGGTGGATTTATTTCTTTTTCGATTCCTATAGCTATTGATTGAGCCTCAAATGCACCTATAATTATAGGAAGATTTCTATCACCATTTACTTCAGAAAGAATTAAAGCATATGCACCTGTTTGCCCTTGGCTATAAGAAATTCCTTTAATTATCATTTCAACTAATACCATATAATGTCTAATGTATAAATTAAATAATTTTCAACAAAGTGAAAGATATAGCAAAATATAACAAATTTGAGTTTTTAAATTTCTAAAAATTGTAAATTTGTTTACAATTTTATAGAATGAAAACAGTTCAGTTTAGAGAAGCTATTGCGGAAGCGATGTCAGAAGAGATGAGAAGAGATGAGAGTATTTTTTTAATGGGTGAAGAAGTTGCCGAGTATAATGGTGCTTATAAAGCTTCAAAAGGAATGTTAGATGAATTTGGTCCTAAAAGAGTAATTGATACCCCTATTTCTGAGGCTGGTTTTTCTGGTATAGGAGTGGGATCTACAATGACTGGTAATAGACCAATAATAGAATTTATGACTTTCAATTTTGCTTTAGTTGGGATAGATCAAATTATCAATAATGCTGCCAAAATAAGACAGATGTCTGGAGGACAGTTTCCTTGTCCAATTGTTTTTCGTGGTCCAACGGGTTCTGCAGGTCAGTTAGGCGCAACCCATTCTCAGGCTTTTGATAGTTGGTATGCTAACTGTCCGGGTTTAAAAGTAATTGTTCCTTCAAACCCTTATGATGCTAAGGGATTACTTAAATCTGCTATAAGAGACAATGATCCTGTAATTTTTATGGAATCTGAACAAATGTACGGTGACAAAGGAGAAATTCCTGAAAATGAGTATACTTTACCTATTGGCGTAGCGGAAATCATTAAAGCAGGGAATCACGTAACTATTGTTTCCTTTGGTAAAATAATTAAAGAAGCAATTAAAGCTACTGAAAAATTAGAAAGTGAGGGTATAAGTTGTGAAATCATAGATTTGAGAACTATTCGCCCTATGGATCACAAAACTATTTTTGATTCAGTAAAAAAAACAAATAGATTGGTGATATTAGAAGAAGCATGGCCATTTGGAAACGTATCTACTGAAATTTGTTATCAGGTACAAAACAAAATTTTTGATTATTTAGACGCCCCAATTGAAAAAATTAATACAGCAGATACTCCAGCCCCTTTTTCTCCAAAATTACTAGAGGAGTGGCTACCAAATTATCAAGACGTAATAAAAGCTGTTAAAAAAGTAATCTATTTTAAATAGTTTAAACTAAGAGCGGTGCAATTACTAAAGCAACAACCGAAATTAATTTTAAAAGAATATTCAGTGAAGGTCCAGAAGTGTCTTTAAAAGGGTCACCAACTGTGTCACCAACAACCGCGGCTTTATGTGCTTCACTTCCCTTTCTACCTTCTTCTTCTATCATTTTTTTAGCATTATCCCATGCACCTCCAGAATTAGATTGAAAGATAGCCATTAAAACACCTGAGGAAGTGACTCCAGCTAGAAGACCACCTAACATTTCAGCACCCCCGCCAAAACCAATAATTACAGGAACCAATATGGCCATTAATCCAGGCAATATCATTTCTTTTAATGCTGCATTGGTAGAAATTTCTACACATTTACTGTATTCTGCAATTCCATCGGCTTCTTCGAAAATTTTCAAATCAGTTTTGCTAGCTTTTGATAAGTCGGAATCGTATTTTTTCATTACTTCTAAAGCTGCTTTTAGTTTTGGAAGTTCTTTAAATTGCCGCCTTACTTCTTCAATCATACTCATCGCCGCTTTTCCAACGGCATTCATAGAAAGTGCAGAAAAAACAAATGGTAGCATTGCACCAATTAAAAGACCAACCATGACGGTGGGATTTGAAATATCTATACTTTTAATTTTTGCAGTTTGCATAAAAGCAGCAAAAAGAGCAAGAGCTGTTAAGGCTGCTGATGCAATTGCAAAACCTTTACCAATTGCTGCTGTGGTATTTCCAACTGCATCTAATTTATCGGTTCTTTCTCTAACCTCTGGAGGTAATTCAGCCATTTCGGCTATTCCGCCAGCATTATCCGATATTGGACCGTAGGCGTCGACAGCTAGTTGAATTCCGGTATTGGCTAGCATACCTACTGCAGATATCGCAATACCATATAATCCTGCAAAATAATATGATGAGAGAATTGCTACTGAAATCAATAAAATTGGGATAGCAGTTGATATCATCCCAACTCCTAGACCTGCAATAATAGTAGTTGCTGGACCCGTTTCAGATTGTCTAACTATCGAAAGTACAGGCGATTTTCCAGTTGCAGTGTAGTATTCAGTAACTTTCCCAACGCAAAGGCCAACAATTAATCCAGAGATAGTTGCTAAAAAAACACCATTTGATGTGTATTCTTTGCCTTCAAAAATCCATAAAGATGGTAAGAAAAAATCAATTAAGAAATATGTTGATACTAAAACAAAAAAAGCAGATAAAAACTCACCTGTATTCAGGGCTTTGTGTGGACTTCCACCCTCTTTTACTCGAACAAAAAAAGTTCCAATTATCGACATAATTATTCCTGTTGCAGCAATAAATAATGGCAAAATTACAGCATTGGTTTCTTTTCCCTGAAACTCATTTAGATTCATAAATGCAGCTCCAAGGACCATTGTTCCAATTATTGAACCTACAAAAGATTCAAATAAGTCTGCTCCCATTCCTGCAACATCACCAACATTGTCACCTACATTATCAGCAATTGTTGCTGGATTTAATGGATGATCCTCTGGAATACCTGCTTCAACTTTACCAACTAAATCTGCTCCAACATCTGCAGCTTTTGTATAAATACCTCCGCCAACTCTAGCAAATAAGGCAATAGAAGAGGCACCCAATGAAAACCCTGATATTAATTTAATAACAGTATCCGTACTTTCGAAAATTTCTGAATAAACAATAAAAAGTGAACCAATTCCAAGAACTCCTAACCCTACTACTCCTAACCCCATAACTGCCCCACCTGAAAAAGCAATTTCAAGTGCTTTTCCTAGAGAATGCTTAGCTGCTTCGGTTGTTCTAACATTTGCTTTTGTAGCTACTTTCATTCCAATGAAACCTGCTAGAGCAGAGCAAACTGCGCCAAGTATAAAGGAAACAGATACTAACCAACTTGTCCCTTCATTTTCTCCCTTTAGAGCCAATAAAAGAGAAGTAAAGAAGACAAAAACAGTTAAAATTTTGTATTCAGCTTTGAGAAAAGCCATTGCACCGTCAGAAATATTTTTCGCAATTCTTTTCATTTTTTCAGAACCGACATCATTTGATGTTACCCATCTGTTCTTTACATAAACAAAAATTAAAGCAATTATACCAGAAAGTGGGATAAAAGAAATTAGATTCATATCATAAATTTTGTGGCAAATATAGTATTTAATATAATTAGAATATTAGTTTAATACCACTAATTGTCAGAATTAGAATAAACCATTAATCTCCTTATCAATAAGGCTTATAACTTTACCAAAAGCCTTTGGATCACCTACAAAATTTACTTTATCTACATCTATTGAAATAATTTTACCTTTGTCGTAATTTTGAATCCACGCTTCATACCGCTCATTCAATCTGCTTAAATAATCAATACTTATTGAGTTTTCAAATTCTCTTCCTCTAAGATGAATATTTTCAACAAGTTTTGAAATACTGCTCCTTAAATAAATCATTATATCTGGGCCCTTTACCAGTTTTTCCATGAGAGAAAACATATTTTTATAGTTCTCGAAATCTCTTTTTGTAAGGAGTCCCATTGAATGTAAATTTGGCGCAAAAATATAAGCATCCTCGTATATAGATCTATCTTGAATAATTTTTTTTCCACTTTTCTGAATATCAAGAATTTGACTAAATCTATTGTATAAAAAATAGATTTGTAGATTAAACGACCACCTTTCCATTTCATGGTAAAAATCATCTAAATATGGGTTCTCTAGAACTTCTTCATAGTGAGCCTGCCACCTGTAATGTTTGGACAGTAATTTTGTAAGTGTAGTTTTTCCAGCGCCTATATTACCAGCAATAGCTATGTGCATGAATAGAATTAAAAGTGTTTTAGTATGTTCACTAAAATAATACCAATTTTATTACATAAAAAATTAAGCAGGTTTTTTTTTAGAATAATTTTTAATAAAATTTATTATATTTGCTGAAATAATAACGAGGAAGGATTTGTCTGATTGCAAACCTCGAAAAAAAAATGCTAAAGCAGAATTGCTTTCAAAAGTAATCTTCAAATCCTTCCTGAAAGCAATTTAAATGAATACATTTTTTACTTCTGAATCAGTTAGCGAGGGCCACCCTGATAAAGTATCTGATCAAATTAGTGACGCAATCCTTGACAATTATTTAGCTTTTGATTCCGAGAGTAAAGTAGCCTGTGAAACACTCGTTACAACTAATAAAGTAATAGTCGCAGGTGAAGTAAAATCAAATGCTCAGATAAACGTAGAGAAAATTGTAAGAGAAACAATTGAAAAGATTGGATATACGGATTCAAAAATTAAATTTAGCGCAAATGAATGTGAAGTGTCTTCTTTAATTCATTCTCAGTCAGAAGATATTAACAGAGGTGTTGAAAAAAGTGTGAAGGAAAACCAAGGCGCTGGTGACCAAGGAATTATGTTTGGTTATGCAACGGAAGAAACTGAAAACTTGATTCCTTTAACTTTAGATTTATCTCACAAAATACTAAAGGAATTGTCTATTTTAAGAAGACAAGGAAATCAAATTGGATATTTACGTCCAGATTCAAAATCTCAAGTGACAGTAGAATATGATAAAAACGGAAATCCAGTTTCAATTGATACAATACTAGTTTCAACACAACATGATCCTTTCGAAAAAGATGACAAAAAAATGGTTGACAAAATCAAAAAAGATATTGTCGAAATTTTATTACCTCGTGTATTTGATAACGAGCATCAAAATATTAGATCTCTTTATAATAAAAACACTAAAATTATTATTAATCCAACTGGCAAGTTTGTTATAGGTGGACCTCATGGAGATACTGGTCTTACGGGAAGGAAAATAATTGTCGATACATATGGAGGATGGGGAGCCCACGGAGGAGGTGCTTTTAGTGGTAAAGACCCCAGCAAAGTTGATAGAAGTGCAGCTTATGCCTCTAGGCATATAGCTAAGAATTTAGTTGCTTCAGGAATCGCAAGCAAGATACTAGTACAATTGAGCTACGCAATCGGAATAGCAGAACCCACATCAATTAATGTAAATACTTTTGGAACTTCGAAGGTTAAACTAACAAATTCAGAAATTACTGAGATGATTTATAAAATTTTTGATTTGAGACCTTACTCAATTGAAAAAAATCTATCACTTAGAAACCCTATCTACTTTGAAACCTCATCTTATGGTCATATGGGAAGAGAACATAAAAAAATTAATAAAAATTTTCTAAATAAAAATAATCAAGAAGTAAATCACAAAGTGGATTTATTTACTTGGGAGAACATAAATTATGTAAAAAAAATAAATGATTACTTAAATAAATAAATATTTCAAAAATGAGTTTAAAATTAGCAACTAAGGCACTTCATGCAGGGCATGATGTGAAACAAACACAAGGCACCAGAGCCGTACCAATTTATCAATCAACTTCGTATGTTTTTAATGACTCTGAGCATGCGGCAAATTTATTTTCGCTATCCGAGTCAGGTTACATTTATACTAGACTTAATAACCCAACTAATGATGTTTTAGAACAAAGATTGGCAGCTGTAGAAGGAGGTGTTGCTGCAGTAGCTACTGCTTCTGGAACTTCAGCGATTGCAACAACATTTATGACATTATTAAAATCAGGTGACCATATTATTGCATCAAATAGTCTATATGGCGGGACATACAATATGCTTAACAATACTTTACCTAGATTTGGCATAACTACAACTTTTGTTGATCCAGATAATGTTGATAATTTTAAAGATGCTCTTAAGCCAAACACTAAAGTGTTTTTTGCTGAGTCCTTAGGAAATCCAAAGCTAGATGTTATTGATTTGGAAGGAATTAGTAAGCATGCAAAAGATGCAAAAGTCCCCTTTATAGTTGATAATACTATAGCTTCTCCTGCACTTCTAAATCCTATAGAACACGGAGCCAACATAGTTATCCACTCTCTCACTAAATATATAACAGGAAATGGAACCACCTTGGGTGGAATAATCATTGATGCCGGAACCTTTGATTATTCCAGTGGGAAGTTCCCTGAATTTACTGAACCATCACCTTCTTATCACGGTCTAAAATATCATGAAGCACTCGGCCCTTTAGCATTCATTGCTAAAACAAGGGTTGAAGGGTTAAGAGATTTAGGTAGTGCACCAAGCCCTCTAAATAGTTTTCAAGTAATTCAAGGTTTAGAAACTTTAGAAGTTAGAATGCAAAAGCATTCTGAAAATGCTTTAAATATTGCAAAATGGTTAGAAGAGCAGAGTGAAGTAAGTTGGGTAAACTATCCTGGACTTAATTCTTCAAAATATAATCAATTAGCTAAAAAATATCTTAAAAAGGGTTCAAGTGGCATTGTTACATTTGGTCTAAAAAAAGGTTTTGAAGGTGCAAAAAAAGTTGCTGAGAGCACGAAAATATTTGCACTACTAGCTAATATTGGGGACACCAAATCTTTGATAATTCATCCTTCAAGCACAACGCATTCACAATTAAATATTGATGAACAAAAAAGCACTGGCGTTACTCCTGATTTAGTAAGAATATCTGTTGGAATTGAAAACTTGGATGATTTAAAAGAAGATTTAAAACAATCATTTGCAAAAATTTAATATTAAATATGCCAAAATTGCATAGCATTACTATAAAAAATTTTAAGTCAAATACTGGCTTTATGTTTGATAAAGTTTATCTATCCTACCAACTATATGGTCAAGAAATCGGAGATTCACCAATTATACTTGTTAATCATTCCTTAACGGGTAATTCAAGTTTAACTGGAGACAAAGGTTGGTGGTCAGAAATTGTTGGGGCTGACAAAGCTATTGATTTGAAATTTTTCACTGTTATTGCCTTTGACATACCTGGCAACGGATATTATCATCCAACAATTGAAAATTATATGGAATTGAGCTGTAAGGATATTGCCAAGATGTTTTATTTGGGGCTTGAAAAAATTGGTGTTTCTAGTTTATTTGCTATAGTTGGTGGATCTATTGGAGGGGGTATTACATGGGAAATGGCCTCACTAAAAAATAAATTTGCCGAAAACATTATTCCTGTAGCTTGTGATTGGCAAATATCTGATTGGATTTTAGCTAACACGTATTTACAAAAAAGAATTTTAAAAAACTCAAAAAATCCTCTTGAAGATGCCAGAATACATGCCATGTTAAGTTACAGAACTCCAATCTCTTTAAACAATAGGTTTTCTAATAAAAAAAACGAAAAAGGCACCTCTTTGGTTGAAGAGTGGCTTTCATTTCATGGTGAAAGTATTCTAAAAAGATTTAACCTTGAGGCCTACAACGCGATGAATCACTTATTGTCAACAGTTGATATTACTGGAGACGAAAAAGACCCGAAGGATGTATTATCTAATATTGAATCTAATATACATATTGTAAGTATTGATAGTGATTATTATTTCACACTTGAAAGAGATATTTATACCTATAACTTAATCAAGTCAGTTAAGCAAAATGTATATCATCATATTATACAATCTGTTCATGGGCATGACGGATTTTTGATAGAAAATAAAAAAATGTCGAAAATTTTAAGTAAAATATTATTTGAATCTGAAAATGGAAATAACATTAGAAAGAGTAAACAGCGATTATCTATTTGAAGCAAAAAACACTCAAGGACACAGGGTTTTTTTAGACAATAGATCAAAAAAAACGGGAGTTGTAAGAGGGGTCAGTCCAATGGAAGTTTTACTTATGGGCTTGGCTGGGTGCAGTAGTATTGATATAATTGATATTTTGAATAAACAAAAAATCAATCCAACATCATTAAAAATGAAAGTTTTAGGTAACAGAGACAAAAATAAAATTCCTTCAACATTTGATTCAATTGATATTGAAATTTTCTTAGATGGAAAAAATATTACTACTGAAAAGGCCAAAAGGGCTGCAGAATTATCTTACCAAAAGTACTGTTCCGTTTCTAAAATGATAGACAGTGTTGCAACTATAAATTTTGACATTATTCTAAACGGTAAGAGGATATAGAATTTATTAAAAACAAAAAAATCTATTTTTTAATCATTTGTAATCAAATTCAACAAAGATGATAGAAAAAATCCTTAATGAAAGAATAATGATATTAGATGGACCAATGGGCACTATGATTCAAGAACACTCTCTTGATGAAAATGACTTTAGAGGAAAAAGATTTGTTAATCATAAAGAGCCACTGAAAGGAAATAATGACTTACTTAATATAACCAAACCAGATCTAATTAAAACAATACATAGGAGCTATTTAGAGGCAGGAGCTGATATAATAGAGACAAACACTTTCAACTCAACATCTATAAGTCTTGCAGACTACGGAATGGAAAAATACGCGTATGATTTTAATCATGCGGGTGCAAAAATTGCTAAGGAAGCAAAAGATGAGTTTTGTAATAAAACAAAAGATTCTGAAATCTTTGTTGCAGGTTCAATTGGACCAACCAATAGAACGGCAAGTTTATCTCCAGATGTTAATGATCCTGCACACAGAACCGTATCATTTGACAATTTAGTATACTGTTATTCAGAGCAGATTCTTGGCTTAATCGATGGCGGTGTTGATATTTTGTTTGTAGAAACTATTTTTGACACTTTAAATGCTAAAGCGGCTCTATTTGCAATTGATAAAATAAAAAGCGAAAAAAAATTAGATATTCCAGTAATGGTTAGTGGTACAATTACGGATGCAAGTGGAAGAACCTTGTCGGGTCAAACTGTGGAAGCATTTGTTATTTCAATTTCACATATCCCACTTTTAAGTATTGGATTTAATTGTGCATTAGGAGCTGACCAACTCTTACCCTACGTAAAGAGATTATCAAAAATCACGGACACCTACACGTCTGTACATCCAAATGCTGGTCTTCCAAATGCCTTTGGTGCTTATGACCAAACAGCAACTGAAATGTCAGATCTTATTGAAAATTACTTAAAAGAAAATATAATTAATATAGTTGGAGGTTGTTGTGGGACAAAGCCTGAACATATTAGATTAATAGCTGAAGTTGCTAGAAATTATAAACCTAGAAAAATTTGAATTCGAGGATGGATAAGTATCTAAAATTATCTGGTCTAGAACCCCTAATTATAACTCCAGAATCTAATTTCGTAAATATTGGAGAAAGGACAAATGTTACTGGATCTAGAAAATTTTTAAAATATATCAAAGAAGATAACTTTAAATCTGCGGTTGAAGTTGCTAGGGATCAAGTTGAAGGGGGAGCACAGATTTTGGACGTCAACATGGATGAAGGTATGATTGATGGAGTTGAAGCAATGACAAAATTTTTAAATTTAATTGTTTCAGAACCAGATATTTCTAGAATCCCAATTATGATTGATTCCTCTAAATGGGAGGTTGTAGAAGCTGGATTAAAACTGGTTCAAGGTAAGTGTGTAGTAAACTCTATAAGTTTAAAAGATGGTGAAAAGAAATTCGTTGAAAATGCCACAAAGATTAGAAGATATGGTGCAGCAGTAGTTATTATGGCATTTGATGAAAATGGACAAGCAGATAATTATTTGAGGAGAATTCAAATATGTGAAAGAGCATACAAAATTTTAACAAAAAAAGTTCATTTTCCTCCTGAGGACATCATTTTTGATCCAAATATCTTTCCTGTTGCAACTGGAATGGATGAGCATAAGACAAATGCTATCGATTTTTTTAAGTCAGCCAATTGGATAAGAAAAAATTTACCTTATTCAAGTGTTAGTGGGGGCGTAAGCAATGTTTCTTTTTCTTTTCGAGGTAATAATAAAGTCAGAGAAGCCATGCATTCTGCATTTTTATATCATGGAATTAAAAATGGTATGAACATGGGTATTGTAAATCCAGAAATGCTTGAAGTTTATGACGAAATACCAAAAGATTTACTTCTACACATTGAGGATGTTTTATTAAACCGAAGGGATGATGCAACTCAAAGATTGCTTGAATTTGCTGAAGACCTTTCTGATGAAAAGAAGACAACCAAACTCAAAGAAAAGTCCTGGAGAAACTTAGATTTACAAGGTAGAATTACCCATTCTCTAGTAAAAGGTATAGATGAATTTATACATCATGATGTTGAAGAAGCTAGAAAAACAGTTGGTAAGCCAATAGAGGTTATTGAAGTTTTTTTGATGAATGGAATGAATATAGTTGGAGATTTGTTTGGGTCTGGTAAAATGTTTTTACCACAAGTTGTTAAATCCGCGAGAGTAATGAAAAATGCAGTTTCATACCTATTACCTTATATTGAATCAGGAAAAGAAAGTGGAAAACAAAAAGTTGCTGGTAAAATTCTAATAGCGACAGTTAAAGGAGATGTACATGATATTGGAAAAAATATAGTTAGTGTTGTTCTAGGCTGTAATAATTTTGAAATAATAGATTTAGGAGTCATGGTGCCACCTGAAAAGATTTTAAAAACAGCAAAAGATGAAAATGTTGATCTTATCGGATTATCAGGATTAATCACACCATCCTTGGATGAAATGATTTTTATAGCTCAGGAGCTAAAAAGACAGAAAATAAATATTCCACTATTAATAGGAGGAGCTACAACTTCTAAAGCGCATACGGCTGTGAAAATAACCCCAGAACTAAATACTACAGTTGTACATGTAAATGATGCATCTAGAGCAGTTACCGTTGCAAGAAGTCTATTAAATAAAAAAACATCAGTTGTTTATAAACAAACGATAAGAAAAGAGTATGAAGATTTTCGAAATAAATTTTTACAAAGGCAAGTTAAAAAAGAACTTATAAGTATAAAATCAGCTAGGAAAAATAAAATAAAATTAAATTGGGAAGAGTTTGAAACCACCAAACCTAAGAACCTTGGAATCACAATTACAAAAAATCAAAATTTAGAAGAATTAATTGAATATATTGATTGGAGTCCCTTTTTTAGAACTTGGGATTTACATGGTCGATATCCAGAAATATTGGAAGATAAAATTGTTGGTAAACAAGCTAAAGAATTATTTTCTGATGCTAATCAGTTACTTCAAAAAATTTTAAAAAATAAATCTCTTCAAGCAAAATCTATTTTTGGGTTATTTCCCGCTAACAGCGTAGGTGACGATATTGAGGTATATTCTCCAAAGGATAAAAAAAAGCTTTTGGGAACTTTTTATACATTAAGGCAACAGCTAATGAAAAGAAATGATAAACCGAACTTGTCTCTGTCTGATTATATTGCTCCCAAAAATACTGGACATTGCGATTATTTAGGTGTTTTTTGTGTTACTACAGGTATTGGAGCAGACAAATTATCCAAATACTATGAAAATAATAACGATGATTATAACTCAATAATGGTAAAAGCTTTAGCCGATAGATTGGCTGAAGCATATGCAGAATATTTACACAAAAAGGTGAGAACTGAATACTGGGGGTATTCACCTGAGGAGAAATTTAACAATGATGATTTAATTAAAGAAAAGTACTCTGGCATTAGACCTGCTCCAGGATATCCTGCATGTCCAGATCATTTAGAGAAAAAAACAATTTGGAATATTCTTAATGTTGAAAAAAATATTGGTGTTTCATTGACAGAAAGTCTAGCGATGTGGCCTGCGTCCTCTGTTTCAGGATATTATTTTGCAAATCCTAGTGCAAAATATTTTGGATTGGGGAAAATTTCTAAAGATCAAGTAGAGGATTATGCAAGTAGAAAAAAAATAACTCTTGAAAATGCAATTAAGTGGTTAAAACCAAATTTAAACTTTTAAACTATGAAAATTATAGATCATCTTAAAAATAAGAAGGATTCATCTCAATTTACTTTTGAGATATTACCGCCTTTAAAAGGACAAAATCTTGAATCGATTTTTGATGCAATTGATCCACTTATGGAGTTTAAACCACCCTTTATAGATGTAACCTATCATAGAGAGGAGTATGTTTACAGAGAGTTAGATAACGGTTTGTTGCAAAAACATGTCATAAGAAAAAGACCAGGAACAGTAGGAATATGTGCTGCCCTGCAAAATAAATATGATATAGATGCTGTTCCACATGTTCTTTGTGGAGGGTTTTCAAAAGAAGAAACGGAAAATCTGCTCATAGATTTAGATTTCTTAGGAATTGAAAATGTTGTAGCTCTTAGAGGGGATTCATTAAAATCTGAGGTATATTTTAAACCAAGTGTTGATGGAAATTCTTTTGCAAGTGATCTTGTCAAACAAATTGTTGACCTTAATAACGGAAAATATTTAGACGAAGAAATTCAAAATAACGCAAAAACAAACTTTTGCATTGGAGTTTCAGGTTATCCAGAAAAACATATTGAGGCTCCAAGTTTTGACAGTGATATACATTTTTTGAAGAAAAAGATTGACGCAGGTGCCCATTATATCGTTACCCAGATGTTTTTTGATAATCAAAAGTTTTTTGACTTTCAAAAAAAATGTTTGGAAAATAAAATCAATGTTCCAATAATCCCTGGGTTAAAACCAATTTCAACAAAAAAACAACTAAACGTTCTTCCCCAAAGATTTTATGTTGACTTACCAGATGATTTAATCAAATCAGTTATAAAGTGTAAAAACAACAATCAAATAAGACAAGTTGGAATTGAATGGTGTATTGAACAAAGCAAGGAACTAAAAAAAGCCGGAGTTCCTTTTCTTCATTATTATACTATGGGACGTTCAGATAATATTAAATGTATCGCAGAATCTGTTTTTTAAATTTTAAAAGATATTATTGAATCTTAAGATAAAATCTGACCATAGAAATTAAAGATTTTCGTCATTTAATTTAAAATTCGGAATAATCCTTGCTTTTGAAACTTGTTCGAAATCAAATGCAATTTCAATTAGTTTGCTCTCACTCCAAGCCCTACCAAAAAATGAAATCCCAACTGGAAGTCCATGAACATTACCCATGGGAATTGTGATATTTGGATAACCAGCTCGGGCTGCAGGGGAAGAACTTCCAATGTGATAATTGTCACCGTTTAAAAGATCTGAACTCCAAGCAGGGCTACCTGTTGGAGATATAATTGCATCTAGATTATGTTTATTCATCACCCTGTCAATACCGTCTTCTTTACTATATTTATTAAGTAATAAAAGAGAATTTTTATATTTATCACTTTCCGTTCCTTCTGTTTCATTTGCTAGTTTTAAATATAACTGATTAAAAAATTTAAGTTCAATTGAATCTTTTTCATTGAACTCAATTAAGTCATCTAAATTCTTTATCTGAGAATCATTTTTTAAATTTTTAAAATATTTGTTTAATCCATCTTTGTATTCGTGAAGCATTACATTGAATGAATGAACACCATTATCTCTGTGATTAATTGTATCTATCTCAATAATTTCTCCACCTAGTGAACTAATTAATTTAATAGATTTTTTAAATAAACTGTCAACATCAGCATTATATCCTTTCCTTCTAGATTTGTTTCCTAATGGTAAACTGTATACTCCAATCCTTTTATTTTTTATCCCTCCTTTTCTCAAAAATTTAGTGTAGTCCAAATTTTTATTAGGGATGGATAATGTTTTGGAATCTAAAGAGTCTTGTCCTTTCATAACATTTAAAGCTATAACCGCATCACTTAATGTTCTTGCCATTGGGCCAGAAGTATCTTGAGTAAATGAAATAGGTATAATTCCTGTTCTACTAATTAACCCAACTGTAGGTTTTATTCCCACTATCCCATTGGCATTAGATGGACACATGATTGAACCATTAGTTTCAGTACCTATAGCTAATACAGTTAAATTAGCTGAAACAGCAACCCCAGACCCTGAGCTTGAACCGCAAGGGTTTCTTGAAAGTACATAGGGGTTTTTTGTTTGGCCTTTGATACCACTCCATCCACTTGTTGAATTTTGACCCCGAAAATTTGCCCATTCGCTTAGATTTGCTTTCCCTAATATCACTGCACCTGATTCTCTTAGCTTTTTTACAATAAATGCATCCTCATTTGCTTTTGAATTAATTAATGCCCTTGAACCTGCAGTTGTATTCATTTTATCACCACTGTCAATATTATCTTTTAAGATTACCGGGATCCCATGCAAAGGACCTTTTAATTCACCTTCAGCTAATAGATTATCAAGTTCAGAAGCAATTTTAACAGCATCGGGATTTACTTGTATTAAAGAACGAAGATTAGGACCAGCCATATCAATTTTTTTAATCCTATCTATATATTCTTTTATAACCTCGACAGCCTTAATATCTCCATTTTTATAACCAATAATTAGGCTTTCGATTGTAGTTTCTAAGTAAACAAAGTCATTTAAATCCTCTTTTTTACTTATTTTTTGACAAGAGTGAATCATTATAAATGATACAATTAATATTAATTTCAATCTAAAATTCGATATGTTCATATTCTAAGTTTTCAAATTAATTTAATGATTGTTATTTAATAAACATATCAAATATTTTGTTTTTATCTCTTAGGATATTAGATTTGCAGCTAAATGAAAAATATAATTACAACAAAGTTTTACTTCTTCTACTTTTATTTTAATAATAGTTAGGACTATAGTATACGCTTGTAAATAAAATGGTAGTCCTGAATTTTCAGGACTTTTTTTTTAAATAAATGAAATGAAAATAGCTATTCAAGGTATTAAAGGTTCTTTTCACCACTTAGTTGCTCTGAATTATTTTGGACCAACTGTTGATATTGTTGAATGTAATACTTTTCAAGAAATTATTGATAGGCTAAATCAAAAGGAAGTCGAAAGGGGAGTAATGGCTCTTGAAAATTCAATTGCAGGTTCAATTTTACCAAATTATGCTTTGATTGACAATTCCAATGTACACGTAATAGGTGAATATAATTTTTCCATTAATCATAATTTGATGTGTTTTGAAAACCAAACATTGAAAGATATTAAAGAAGTGCACTCTCATCCAATGGCACTTTTACAATGTAAAGAATTTTTTAATGATTATGATCATATTAGTTTAGTGGAGGCAACTGATACAGCAAAAGTAGCTCAACTAATTTCAGAGAAGAAATTAAAAGGAATTGCAGCTATAGCATCAAAAGAAGCTGCTAAAACATATAATCTAAATGTGATATCAGAGTCTATCCAGACAATCAATAATAATGTAACGAGATTTGTTATTCTAAAAAATAACCTTGAGCCTTTCAAAAAAAAATTTTATAACAAGGCATCACTTAAATTTATCTTAGATCATCAAAGGGGGAGTTTGGCTGCTATACTGAATGTTCTAAGTGATTGTCTTTTAAACCTAACCAAGATACAATCCCTACCGGTTATAAAAACACCGGGGAAGTATGCTTTTTTTGTTGACGTAAAATTTGAAAACACAGATTTTTTTCAAAAAGCTGTTTCAATCCTTAAAATTATGGCTTTAGAATTTAAAATAATCGGCCAATACTTAGAATATAAAAATAATGTTCACAGCTGAAAGATTAAAATATGTAGATGAATATTATTTCTCAAAAAAAATGAGAGAAATAAATAATTATATTTCTTCTGGAAGGCCTATAATTAACATGGCTATTGGAAGCCCAGATTTATCTCCTAGTCCTGAAGTAAAACAAGCTTTATCAGAAAGCATTCGTGATGAAAGGTCGAGTATGTATCAAAGTTATATTGGTTTACCAGAACTTAGGGAGGCTATTTCAAAATTTTATTTTAAACAATATGGTGTGGAGTTAAATCCGATTGACGAAATTTTACCTCTAATGGGATCTAAGGAGGGAGTTATGCATATTTCCATGGCTTTCCTCAACAAGGGTGATGGGGTATTAATTCCAAACCCAGGATATCCAACTTACAATTCCGTTTCAAAATTAGTTGGAGCAGAGACTTTTTATTACAATTTGTCTGAGGAAAATAATTGGTATCCAAAAATGGACGATTTAAAAAGGTTGAAAACAAAAAAAATCAAATTAATGTGGATAAATTATCCACACATGCCAACTGGTGCAGATTTCGATGAAAAAAAATTAAATGAATTAGTTTATTGGGCAGAGAAAAATAATATCCTTTTAATAAATGACAATCCATATAGTTTCATTTTAAATAAAAAACCTAGAAGTATTTTATCCCTAAAAAGTTCCAAAGGAGTCGCCATAGAAATGAATTCGCTTAGTAAATCATTTAATATGGCGGGATGGAGAGTTGGTATGATGGTTGGTGAATCAAAGTATATAGATGCTGTGTTAAAAGTTAAATCAAATTTTGATTCAGGTATGTTTTATTGTGTTCAGCAAGGAGCAATAAATGCCCTTAGTAGTGGTCAACGATGGTTTGAAAAACTAAATAAAGAGTATTCTGAAAGAAGAAAATCAGCAGAACAAATTGCAAGTGAACTTAATCTTTCATATTCTAAAAGCGGTGTTGGAATGTTTATATGGTGTAAAATTTTAAATGATTCTTTAAAATCAGAAGAGTTTGTTGACTATTTGCTGGATAAATATAATTTCTTTATATCTCCTGGATCAATTTTTGGATCTCAAGGAGAAGGATATGTTAGGATTTCTTTATGTACGGAAACAAAAAAAATGAATGAGGTTCTAAAAAGATTGAGATCATGAAATTATTTTTAATTGGAACCGGTCTAATAGGAGGGTCTATGTCGAAAGATTTAAGGAATCTTTTGGATAAAATTCAAATACACGGAATTGATAAAAATGAGATAAACATTGAATATGCAAAGAATATTGGAGTTATCGATAATATTGATAGTTTAGAAAATTTAAATAGCGCTGATAGGGTGATTTTATCTGTTCCTGTAAGTGAAAGCTTAAAGCTTTTACCTTTTATTCTTGACAATTTGAATAAAGATGCTCTAGTATGGGATGTTGGTTCTACAAAATTTAGTTTGTGTAAATCAGTGGAAAAACATCCTAAGAGAGACCAATTTTTAGCCACTCACCCAATAGCGGGTAATGAATTTTCTGGCCCTGAGGCAAGTATAAAAAATCTCTTCAATGGAAAAATTCAGATTCTTTGTGAAACTAGTAAGACAAGACCTGATTTACTGCAATGGGCTGAATCAATTTTTAATTCTATGGGTATGAAAATTAGATATATGAACCCAGAAGAACATGACAAAAAAATGGCAATAGTTTCGCACTTGTCTCATATAAGCTCTTTCATGCTTGGTAAGACAGTTATGGAATCTGAAAAAAATAATCAAAATATATTAGATTTTGCTGGAAGTGGATTTGAATCTACTGTAAGATTAGCAAAAAGTTCCCCTGAAATGTGGACATCTATTTTTAAAGACAATAGGGAAAATATACTGGAAATTTTGGATGCATATGTTGAAAACCTAAAACAATTTCGGTTAAAAATTCAAAATGAAAATTATACTGATTTAAAAAGTCAAATGATTAAAACAAATAAACTAAAGAAAATACTTGATACAATTAAACCTAAAAATTAAATCGAAATGGAAAGAAAAACAAAAACAAACGATTGGTTAAAAAAATTTAATTTATCCCACCCACTTGTTATTGCGGGTCCTTGCAGTGCTGAAACTGAAGAACAGGTTTTAAAAATAGCTAATCAATTAAAGAAAACAGACGTTACAGTATACAGAGCTGGGATTTGGAAACCTAGAACTAGACCTGGTAATTTTGAAGGTGTTGGATCCATAGGTTTAAAATGGCTTCAGAGGGTTAAAAAAGAAACTGAGCTTTTGACAGCTACTGAGGTTGCTAATAAAGACCATGTAAAATTAGCATTAGATCATGATATTGACGTGTTATGGATTGGAGCCAGATCAACAGTTAGTCCTTTTATAGTTCAAGAAATTGCAGATTCGTTAAATGGGACTGACAAAATAGTTCTTGTGAAAAATCCGGTCAACCCCGACCTTTCACTTTGGCTGGGTGCTATTGAAAGGCTTCAGTCGGCAAATATAACTAGGTTAGGTCTTATTCATAGAGGTTTTTCATCTCAAGGAAAATCGAAGTACAGAAATAACCCTGAATGGCAAATTGCTATTGAGACAAAAAATAAATTCCCTGATATTCCAATTATTTGCGATCCATCTCATATTTCAGGTCGAAGAGACTTGATATTTGATCTCAGTCAAATGGCATTGGACCTTAACTTTGATGGTTTGATGATCGAAACACATATAGACCCTGATAACGCATGGAGTGACGCTGCACAACAGGTAACTCCAAATCGACTGATACAAATAATGAAAGATTTAAAAATGCGGAATACAACGATTGAACAGAAGGACTATGTTAATGAATTAGATAATTTAAGGACACAAATTGATATCGCTGACCAAAATCTACTTCAAATTCTAGGAGAAAGAATGAGAATTTCTGATTCTATAGGAAAGTTGAAAAAGAAAAATAATGTTGCTGTTCTTCAGAACAAAAGATGGAATGAAATACTCGGTAAAATGGTACTTGATGGTGAAAACCACGGATTATCTGAAGAATTTGTGCTAAAATTATTCAAAGCAATACATCAAGAATCAATAAATCATCAGGAAAAAGAAATTGTTAAATGATTTAGTTCTTTGATAAAAGATTTTTAATCCTAGAAACAGCTTCTATTATTTCTTCTTTTGAAGCTGCATATGAAATTCGTAAGCAATTTTTATTTCCAAATGAATCCCCAGAAACTGTAGCTACATTTGCTTCTTCTAGAATTATCATTGCAAAATCGTTTGCGTCGTTAATTATTTTACCTCTTATTTCTTTTCCAAAATAAAATGAAATATCTGGGAAGAGATAAAAGGCTCCTGATGGTTTTAAAAGCTTAAATCCATGAATTTTTGAAATCAAATCAAAAATTAACTCTTTCCTAGAATTAAATTCATCAATCATATACTTTATTTTTGACACTGGAGCTGTAAGGGCGGTAATTGCCGATCTTTGAGCTATACAATTTGCTCCGCTCGTAATTTGACCTTGAAATTTGTTACAAGCTTTAGCAATAAATTCTGGTGCCCCAATATATCCAATCCTCCACCCTGTCATAGAAAATGCTTTTGCGAGTCCATTTACAGTTATAGTTCTACCGAACATATTAGGAAGGTTGGCAAAACTAAAGTGTTTTTCTCCATAAATAATATGTTCGTATATTTCATCTGATAGAATATAAGTGTAAGGATAGTCTTCAAGTATTTTAGCAAATTCATTTAATTCTTTTTCAGAGTAAACTATTCCACTAGGATTATTTGGTGAATTGAACATTATTAATTTAGTTCTAGATGTCAATTCTGATTTTAACTGAGCTGGGGTTATTTTAAAACCATTTTCCATTGTAGTTGGAATGATTTTGAATTTTGCCTCGGACAAAGAGACAATTGCAGAGTAGCTGACCCAATATGGAGCAGGTAGTAAAACCTCATCTCCTTTGTTTAAAAGAGCCATACAAACGTTAGCTATGGATTGCTTAGCTCCTGTAGATACTACAATTTGAGATGGTTCATAATTTAAACTATTGTCTCTTTTAAATTTTTCACAAATTGCTTTTTTTAATTCTATATATCCATCTACAGGAGGATATGAATGATAATTTTGTTCAATAGCTTTTATAGCTGCTTCTTTTATAAAATCTGGTGTATTAAAGTCAGGTTCACCTAGACTTAAACTTATTACATCTACTCCGCTATTTTTTAATTCTCTAGCTTTGGATGCCATAGCAAGGGTAGCTGAAGCTGGCAAATTTTCAATTCGTTCTGAAAGTTTATTCATTATGGTTAAGTTTGTAAATTTAAAAATGTAAAAATAAATTAATTGTTTCAAAATTTGTGGAACTTAAAAAAAAATTTCCTGTCCTATCAAAATCACAAATTGACAAGTTTCTGTTGTTTGAAAAATTATTTAAAAATTGGAACAATAAAGTAAATTTAATTTCGAGGAAGGATACAGATTTTTTATTTGAAAGACATATTTCTTATTCTTTGGCGATTACATTTTTTTTTAAATTTAAATCCAAAACAAAAATATTAGACGTGGGAACAGGTGGTGGTTTCCCAGGTATACCCCTTGCTATATTTTTTCCTGAAGTTGAATTTACGTTAATTGACAGAACTGAAAAGAAAATAAAAGTTATAGACTCCATTAAAGAAGATTTAAAAATTAAAAATATCAAGACTATTGTCGGAGACGTAAAAAATTTAAAATCTAAATTTGATTTTGTTTTAGGCCGTGCCGTCACAAAAATGGAAAAATTTGTTCCACTTGTAAAAAAAAATATTTTAATCCAAAAAGATGAATCTGGAATAATTTATTTAAAAGGTGGTGAACTTGCCTATGAAGAGGAAAGATTTCCAAATATTAGGATATATAGATTAAAAAATAAGTTTAAATCAAATTTCTTTGAAACAAAAAAAATTATATATATACCACAACATGATTTTTAATATTTATGTCAAGAACGGATATTTGTAGTCCTTTGGAGTCAGTAAAGGTTCCTTTATAAGTCTTGGAGAAACCCATCGTAGTAAATTTAATTTTGAACCAGCTTTATCATTCGTTCCTGAAGCTCTCGCTCCTCCAAATGGTTGCTGACCTACAACAGCTCCACTAGGTTTATCATTAATATAGAAATTTCCAGCAGAGTTTTCTAATTTGTGTAAAGCTTCTTTAATAGCATATCTATCTTTCGCAAAAATTGCACCTGTTAATGCATACTCTGAAGTTGTATCAACAAGCTTTAAGATCTTACTATAATCTTTGTCGTCATAAACATAAATTGTCACAATAGGTCCAAATAATTCTTTTTCCATTGTAATATACTTTGGATCTTTTGTAACCAAAACTGTGGGTTCAACAAAATAACCAACCGAATCATCACAATTTCCACCATATAAAACTGTAACCTCTTTTGAAGATTTTGCATCTTTAATTGTATTTTTTAGTCTTTCAAAGGAGTCCCTATGAATTACAGCTGTTATAAAATTTTGAAAATCATTTGGAGACCCCATTTTGATTTCACTTAATTTACTTCCAATAATATCCAAAACCTCATTTTCAATTGATTTTGGAAGATAAACCCTTGATGCTGCAGAACACTTTTGGCCTTGAAATTCAAATGCTCCACGAATTATAGCTGTTGAAACTTCTTTAACATTTGCAGATGGATGAACCATTATAAAGTCTTTTCCACCAGTTTCTCCTACTATCCTGGGGTAATTTTTATAAAGCTCAATATTATTCCCTACTTTTTTCCAAATATTTTTAAATACTGAAGTAGACCCAGTAAAATGGATACCAGCAAACTCATTTGAGGACAAGACCTGATTTGTAATCATTTCTGGATCACCAAAAATCATATTTATAACTCCATCTGGAAGACCGGCTTCCTCAAATATATCCATAGTCACTTTTGCGGAAAAAATTTGATAATCACTTGGTTTCCAAACAATAGTGTTTCCCATTAAGGCTGGAGCTGCACATAAATTTCCGCCTATTGCGGTAAAATTAAATGGACTAATTGCATAAACAAATCCTTCCAATGGGCGATATGATAATTTGTTCCAAGTTCCATCAGAAGAAACGGGTTGTTCACTATATATTTCTTCAGCAAATTTTACATTAAATCTTAAAAAATCTGCAAATTCGCAAGCTGCATCTATTTCTGCCTGGTGAATTGTTTTTGATTGGGCAATCATAGTAGATGCGTTTATTATTTTTCTATAAGGTCCACAAATAAGTTCAGCCGCTTTTAAAAAAATACTTGCTCTTTCTGAAAATCCTAAATCATTCCATTTTTCTTTTGCTGTTAATGCGCTTTTAATAGCTAAATCAACATACTCTTTATTCGCTATTGAGTATGTACCTAGGTTGTGGTTGTGATTATGAGGGGGATACATATTATTTTTCTCTTTAGTATCTATTTCTCTTCCATCAATTTTAAGTTTTATATCGATTTTTGTATTGTAAAGATCATCATATGCTTTCAAGACCTCCTCCCTTTCTTTACTTCCTGGTGCATATAAAAGCACCTGTTCATTTTCTACCCTTGGGCTTTTAATAAAACTATTTTTCATTATTTAAATTTTAATTTAGTGTGAAGGTTGCTGCTAAATCAAAAACTGGTATTTCAACCTCAAATTCTTTAGCAGTAGAAAAATTAATCATAGTGTAGAACCCACTCATTGATCCAATAGGTGATGTTAACATACAATTGGAGCTGTAAGTATGAGAAACACCTGATTTCAAAATAGGTTTTTGCCCAATTACACCATCTCCTTCAACAAAGTAAGGTCTTCTATTTGTTTGTAATATTTTCCAATTTCTATTGATTAATTGAACAACATCATTACTTTGATTTTCTATTTTAATTGTATAGGTAAAGGCGTAATTAATTAACCCATTATTTAAGAAGTCCCCATTATATTCTGTAACTACTGAAATTCTGATACCTTTTGTTATTTGTTGAAACATAAAATTAATCTTACTCCAAGTTAACTAAAAAAAACGTTTCAAAAAAGAAGAAATAAATCTATGATTAATATTTGAGTTCGAACGAATTTATTCGACCAACTCCAATTAGCATATCATATAAATCCTCAAACCCTTTTTTGTATACTATAACCGTGTAACTATTTTCAGTTTGAAAAAATGAACCTGAAATTTGATTTTTAGAAACCACATTATTTTTTTTGATGATATATTTATAATTATAAAACCCTTGCTTAAGCAATAAAATGCCTTCAAAGGTCTCCAAACTTGGATTATAAATCATTTCATTTTCTTCATTTAACTCATAGTTGTTAAATTTTCCATAGATATAAATTTTTGAGTTATCAATTTCTAATTGTTTAGCTAGGCTAAAGTAAACTATACTGTAATCGGATTCATTGTTAGAATTTTCACCTAGAGTTGTGCTAGGAATAAAATTTCCATTTATATCAGAATAATTTGAATAATTTAAATTGCTTCTTGGATTGTCAGTAAATAAAAAATGTTGATAAACATCCTCTTTTCTTACAAAACTGATGTTTTGATTAGTTGATCTTAAATCTTTTGTATCGAAAAAAAGATATTCATTTCCTCCTTCAAATTCTGATTCTTCATCGTATCTATACACAAGCCTATCTTTTTCAATGAATTGTGGTTTTAAAATTGTTTTCGAGTTATCCCACTGATCATTTTGAAGAATGACAATTTTTATATCATTATTTGGATTTCTAATTTGATATCTGCTAGTATTGATAATAAATTGAACATTTTGATGGGTATAAAACCTGTCTTTATTTTGAGAAGGATAAATATTTAAATCTACACTTACCTTTTGATTTAGTATTAAAAATTTTCTTTCTAGAATTATATTATCATCTGCGTCTAAAATCTCTAATAAAAAGTTCCCTGAAATTTTAAAACTCACATCATTATTGGGGAGTGACAATTTATAGTTTGTGTATCTTTGAAGAGTTCCATAAGAACTTTCAGTATTTTCGATTAAATTATTATCATTTCCATCTAAGTATTCTGATTTTAAAAGTTTACTTCTATTCCAATTAAAATCACAATGAGTAATTTTGTAGTAATAAAAATTTTCCTCACCACTAATGTCATCAAAAGATAGAAATAGTGTTTCATTCATTTTTATTATTGGGAATTGAGAATTAAGAGATCCACCAGAAAAGATTATTGTTTTGATGAATGGATTTTTTTCTAAAGTTTTTTTTGATTTTGAAAACACGAATGTGAATGAACAAAAAAAATGACAAAAAATATACCTTAATTTTCATTTAACTAATATATAAAATCAACTCTAATAAATGTTAATTTCTTGTTTATCTTAGATGCTTTATTAACTATAAGAAAATTATATAATTTAGTTTAAAAATATCTTTCAATAGATATATTAAATTATTAAATTTACGACCGATTTGAATTAAATAGTAGAATATGTCAATAGACATAAAAATTAGAAACGGGTTTAATTTAAACCTTAATGGAGAGGCAAATAAAATTCTATCGGAATCCGAGCGATCAAAAACTTTTGCTTTAAAGCCAACCGACTTTTTCTGTCTCAAACCTAAACTTTTGGTTAGGGAAGCTGATAAAGTTAAAAAAGGGACTCCTTTATTTTTTTCAAAAAATAATCCAAGAATACACTTTGTGTCACCAGTTGCTGGTGAAATTTTAGCAATATCCAGAGGTCAAAAGAGAAAAATTCTTGAAGTTGTTATTTCTAGCCAAAAAAACAATAATGATTCTGTAAAATTTAAAACAACTAATTTCAAAAACTTTTCTGCAGATGAAATCAAAGATATTCTATTAAAATCTGGATCATGGCCTTTTATTTTACAAAGACCTTATGGGATTATTGCTCAACCAGAAGACAAACCCGTAGCTATTTACATCTCAACTTATTCAACTTCACCATTAGATGTTGACTTTGATTTTATTTTAAAAAATAAAAAGGAAGATTTTCAATTGGGTTTAAGTATCTTATCCAAGTTAACACATACCCTTTATTTAACTGTAGATTCAAATTTTCCTAGTTTTTTTGAAAAATTTAAAGATGCTTCAATATTAAAAGTCAAAGGACCACACCCAGCTGGAAATATTGGAGTTCAAATTCATAATCACAAGCCTATTTCACCTGGTGAAAAAGTATGGACCGTTAAACCTGAGGATGTTTCAAATATTGGATCTTTATTCAAAAATGGAGAGTTTTGTTCCGATCGAACGGTAGCTGTTGTTGGCCCAACAGTTAAAAATCCGCAATATTTTACATCCAAAATTGGTACATCTATATCTAGTATTTTAAAAAAAATAGAAGTTGATAAATCAAAAGAATGCAGGTTGATAAATGGTGATGTTTATTCGGGTAAAACGACCGACATCGATGGTTATTTGTCTTACAGCAACAATTTACTAACCATCATTCCTGAAGGGAAAGACTACAGAATGTTTGGGTGGTTACCATTTAAAGATAATTTCATTCCTAGTATTTCTAAAACCTCATTTTCGAGATTCCTAAATAAAAGAAAATTAGAAGTCAGTACAAACTTAAATGGAGAGGAAAGAGCAATGGTTGTTACAGGAGAAATGGAGAAAGTTTTTCCAATGGATATTTTTCCAATGCAATTAATCAAGGCTTGTTTAAACCAAGATATCGAAAGAATGGAAGCCTTGGGTATATATGAAGTTGTTCCAGAAGATTTTGGATTAATTGATTTTAGTAGTTCTTCAAAAATTGAAGCTCAGGAAATAATCAAAAAAGGAATAGAATTAATAATTAATGAAGAGAGTTAATTTTTTATGGAATTTATTAGAAAAAGATTAGATAAAATTAGAAAACCTTTTAACGAGGGTGAAAAGTTCGAAAGGTTCGCTCCAGCGGTAAATGCTTTTGACACTTTCCTTTTTGTTCCAAATCACACAACAAAGTCTGGTTCACATATTCGTGATGCCGTTGATTTAAAAAGAACTATGGTTACTGTTATCATAGCTTTGTTGCCTGCTTTATTTTATGGTATTTATAATACTGGATATCAGTATTTTATTCAAACTAATCTTGAATTTACCTTTTTAGATGCTATGCTCCATGGTTCAAAAAAAATCCTCCCCATGATTGCTGTATCCTATACTGTAGGATTATTAATTGAATTTATTTTTGCTATATATCGTGGACATGAAGTCAATGAAGGATATTTGGTAACGGGTCTACTAATACCTATGATTATGCCTGTTGATATTCCTTTATGGATGGTCGCTGTATCTGTTGCTTTTGCAGTTTTAATAGCTAAAGAAGCCTTTGGAGGAACAGGAATGAATATTTTAAATCCAGCCCTAACTGCGAGGGCCTTCGCGTTTTTTGCATACCCAACTTACATGTCTGGAAACAAAGTTTGGGTCTCGGAAGCATCAAATTTAGACGGTATTTCAGGTGAAACAATTTTAGGTTTTTTGGCTGCTGGTAATAAAATTGATTACACTTTTACTGAAATGTTTAATGGTTCTATTCCTGGGTCGATTGCTGAGACGTCCACTTTATGGATTCTTGTGGGTGCAATTATTTTAATTTTCACGGGTGTTGCTAGTTGGAGAATTATTGTTGGTGGTATTTTAGGTGCATCTTTGGTAGGTGTTTTATTCAATCTATGGGGAATCAATCCTTTAATGCAATTTGATTGGATAAATCATTTGGTTGTAGGAGGCTTTGCTTTTGGAATAGTTTTTATGGCTACAGATCCTGTCTCTGCCTCTCAAACGCAAACTGGAAAGTGGATATATGGATTTTTAGTTGGTGTCTTCTGTATTTTAATAAGAGTATTTAATCCTGCATATCCTGAGGGGGTAATGCTTGCAATTTTATTAATGAATGTTTTTGCTCCAACTATAGATCATTATGTAATTGAGAGAAATATTAAGAAAAGACATTTAAGGTGGGAGTCATCAAAAATTAAATTAAGCTAATAATGAATAAGGATAGTAATTTTTATACTTTTTTATTTTCACTTCTAATGGTTTTAGTCGTTGCTTCTTCTTTAGCTTTAACTTCTGAATCGTTGAAAGAAAAGCAAAATGAAAATGTTGTCAAAGAAAAAATGCAGAATATTATCTCAACAATAGGAGTAAAGGCTAGTAGAGACGAAGCCCAAGATCTCTATAAAAAATATATTAAAAGTGAATTATCACTTTTAAGAGATGGTTCTGTTGATGAAAATGAAGATGCTTTTTTGATTGATCTTTCAAAAGAAATAAAAAAAGATATTGATCAACAGAGGTACCCACTTTTTGTTGCAGAAATGGATGAAAAAAAATACTTTATAATTCCTCTTCGAGGCTCAGGCCTTTGGGATGCAATATGGGGATATGTTGCATTAGAAGATGACATGTCAACAATAAAAGGAATTGTTTTTGATCATAAGGGAGAGACTGCTGGGTTAGGTGCCGAAATAACCCAACAATGGTTTCAAGACAGGTTTGTGGGTGAAAAAATTTTCAATTCGAGTTCAAAGCTTGTTGGAATAAATGTTTCAAAATCAAACAATGATCCAAAAAATCTAGATAAAAATGATCATGAAGTTGATGCAATATCAGGTGCAACAATTACTGGTGACGGCGTTTCTGATATGATAATTGAAAGATTAAATCATTATATTTCATATTTCAATAAATATAAATCTGATAATAATGTTGTAGCAATGAAGAATCATTTAATAAACAATACAATAAATGGATAGTAATAGTAAACCACAATTATTTTTCATAAATAAGAAGAGTGAACCTTTATTTTCAAAGAAAAATAGAGCCCTGTTAAGTGATCCCCTCGATGATAACAATCCAATAACCGTTCAAGTTTTAGGCATTTGTTCTGCTTTAGCAATTACAGTCCAATTAAAACCAGCATTGGTTATGACTTTGTCGGTTGTATTTGTAATGGGTGCGTCAAATGTTATAATTTCTATTTTAAGAAACTTAATTCCAAATAGAATTAGAATTATTGTTCAACTTGTAGTTATAGCATCTCTAGTTGCACTAGTAGAACAAGTCTTAAAAGCCTATTCGTATGATGTTTATAAAGAGTTGTCAATATTTATCGGGCTAATAATTACAAATTGTATTGTTATGGGTAGACTGGAGGCATTTGCTCTTGGCAATGGAGTATGGAAATCTTTTCTTGATGGTATTGGAAATGCTGCGGGATATGGAATAATTCTAATTATTGTAGCTTTTTTTAGAGAATTACTTGGATCAGGGAAGCTTTTGGGTTTACAGGTAATACCAGATTTTATATATGCGATGGGTTATGAAAATAATGGCCTTATGCTTTTATCACCAATGGCTTTAATTACTGTAGGTGTAATGATTTGGATTCAACGTTCAAGAAACAGAAAATTAATTGAAGAAAACTAAACCATGGAATATTATTTAAATCTTTTCGTCAAAAGTATTTTTATTGAAAATATGATTTTTGCATATTTTCTAGGAATGTGTTCTTATCTCGCCGTGTCAAAAACTGTTAAGACGGCTAATGGTTTAGGTTTAGCTGTAATTTTTGTGTTGTCTATTACTGTTCCAATCAATTTTTTATTAGATAATTATCTATTAAAACCTGGTGCTCTTTCTTGGATTGGCAGTGAATATTTGTCCATTGATTTGAGTTTTTTAAGATTAATTATGTTTATTGCTGTTATTGCTTCAATGGTTCAATTGGTTGAAATGATAGTTGAAAAATTATCTCCTGCATTATATGGTGAGCTTGGAATATTTCTCCCTTTAATTGCCGTAAATTGTGCAATTCTAGGGGGATCACTCTTTATGCAACAAAAAAGCTTTTCAGGAATTACTGAATCAACCGTTTATGGTTTTGGTTCAGGCGTTGGGTGGTATTTAGCCATTATAGCGATAGCTGCGATTAGAGAGAAAATTAGTTATTCTAATGTTCCTGCACCTTTGAAAGGATTAGGGATAACTTTTATAATTACAGGGTTAATGGCAATTGGGTTTATGAGTTTTATGGGAATTAAATTATAATTTTAAGAATGGATATTACAATAATTATTTCGAGTGTTTTGGTCTTAACAAGCGTTATTTTTTTATTAGTTACGTTGTTATTAGTTGCTAAATCTAAATTACTACCATCTGGTCCAGTATCTCTCAAAATAAATGGTGAAAATGAAGTGGAGGTTTCCTCAGGTGACACCTTACTGAGCACCCTTGGAAATAATAAAATTTTTTTACCATCTGCATGCGGTGGAGGAGGAACGTGTATACAGTGTAGGTGTCAAGTATTAGAAGGTGGAGGTGAAATCTTGCCCACAGAAAAACCTCATTTTTCAAGAAAAGAAATCTCTGATGGTTGGAGATTAGGATGTCAAGTTAAGGTTAAGGAAAACATGACAATCAAAGTTCCCGAAGAAGTTTTTGGAATAAAAAAGTGGGAAGCAACTGTAGTTAGAAACTGGAATGTAGCATCCTTTATTAAGGAATTCGTAATTAAGTTACCTGAGGAAATGGATTATAAAGCAGGCGGATATATTCAAATTGAAATCCCTGAATGTGAAATTAACTATAAGAATATGGATATTTCAGCTCATCCCGATGAACACCCAGAGGATGCAAATAAATTTAAACTAGAGTGGGATAAATTTAATATATGGCCCTTAAAAATGAAAAACGAAGAAGTAGTTGAAAGAGCCTATTCAATGGCATCATACCCTGCGGAGGGAAAAGAGATAATGCTAAATGTTAGGATTGCAACGCCACCTTGGGATAAAAATAAAAACGATTGGATGGATGTAAACCCAGGGATAGCATCATCTTATATTTTTAGCAAAAAACCAGGCGACAAGGTTACTATATCAGGCCCGTTTGGAGAGTTTTTCATCAATCACTCAGAATCTGAAATGCTTTATGTTGGAGGAGGTGCCGGTATGGCCCCAATGCGCTCCCATTTATATCAACTTTTTAGAACATTAAAAACAGGTCGAAAAGTTACTTTTTGGTATGGAGGAAGATCAAAAAGAGAGCTATTTTACCTAGATCATTTTCGTGCTCTTGAAAAAGATTTTCCGAACTTTAAATTTTATGTAGCTCTATCTGAACCCCTAGATGAAGATAATTGGACAGTTAAAAAAGATTTGGACTCGGAAGGAGACGGATTTTTAGGTTTTATTCATCAGTGTGTAATAGATTTCTATCTCTCCAAGCATGACTCACCAGAAGATATTGAAGTATACTTCTGTGGACCACCTATGATGAATCAAGCCGTTGAAAAGATGGCTGATGATTTTGGTATACCTCCAGAAAATGTTCGATTCGATGATTTTGGAGGTTAAAATCTGTTCTTATCACTTTTGAGAAAAATTTTAATTCTATTTGTTCTTTATACAGCTTGCTCTAAGCACGAAATAGTTACAATTGATGGACAAGCACTAGGCACATATTATAGAATCAAATATCTAGACATAGGTTACGCTAAAGAAAATTTTCAAAAAGGCATTGATTCAATTTTTAATGTGATAAACAATTCTATGTCCACATACATTCCTAGTTCAGATATCTCCATGATAAATAGTGGGGATAGCACTATAGTTGTTGATGAACATTTCGAAAAAGTTTTTCAAAAAGCAAACTTAATGTGGTACAAATCTCAGGGTTACTTTGATCCCACAGTTGGTGCATGGGTGAATGCATATGGATTTGGACCAAATGAAAAATTCAACAAAATTGGATTAAAAGAAAGAGACAGTCTTATGAAAATAACAGGTTGGCCTAGGATTAGGCTAACAAAAGATAAAAAAATAATAAAGGATGATAAAAATATTTTTATTGATTTCAACGCATTGGCTAAGGGATATACAGTTGATCAAATAAACTTATATTTTGAAAAAGCAGGAAGTGAAAACCACTTAATTGATATAGGAGGTGAGCTAATATCTCGAGGCAAAAATTTTATAACAAATAATTTTTGGAGTGTTGGAATTGAGAAACCTAATGAGTCAACCTTACCTAGAAAAATATTTGATATTATAGAATTAAATAATCAAGCTCTAGCAACATCTGGTAATTATAGAAAGTATAGGATTGATAAAGAAACAAATAAAAAGTATGTTCACTCAATTAATCCATTAAATGGAAGGCCCGCAAGATCAAATGTTTTAAGTGTTTCAGTCAAAGCTTTAGATTGCATGACTGCTGACGCATTTGCAACTGCACTAATGGTAATGCCTTTGAATATGGGTAAGAAACTTATTAATGAAACACCCGACGTGGATGCGTTGTGGATTATTTATAAAAGTCAAAAATTTGTTACTCATTCTTCAAAAAATTGGTAATTTATTTTATTGCAATTCCAATAGGTATTTCTTCATTTTTGGGTAAACAATACTTTATTTTTTCCTCTTTTGACATTTTTTTTAAAATATCAATTTTTTTTGGCGTAAAACCTGACTTAGCAAGTCTATCGTAAAAATCCAATCCATAAACTCTTACGTGGTCATACTGACCAAAATATTTGTTTCTCTCCCTAGGATCCATAATTTCTTTGTTTTCAAAAGTTTTTTTAAGATTTTTATTAAGAGGTATCTGTGCAATTAAGGTTCCTTTATTTTTAATTACTCTGTAAAGTTCATTTAAAGCTTTGTAATCATCTTCAATGTGTTCTAAAACATGATTGCATAAGATAAGATCAAAGCAATTTTCTTTAAACGGTATGTTATATAGGTTAGCTTTTATATCAGCTAGCGGTGACTTAAGATCAATTGAAACGTAATTCCAATTGGCAATTTTTTTAAATTTTTTTAAAAAAATCATCTCAGGAGCAACATGTAACACTGAAATATTTTTTTCTAAAAGTTTGGTTTTTTTATTTAGATACAACCACAGCAATCTGTGCCTTTCAAGAGATAGAGTTCCTGGACACAAGGCGTTTTTTCTGAGCCTATTATAACCATAAGGTAAAAAAGTTCTATAAGAACTTCCGTCAATTGGATCTACATATTTTGTGCCTTTGTATAGGATTCTTAAAACAGGTCTTAAAATCAGACTTATCCTTATTAAAAATTGTCTCGAAAAAAAATTAAGAATTAATTTCACGACTTTTTTTCAAAGGGTTTTTCCTCATCACTTAGAATGCCCATAGCTTCATATATAAAACTGAAAGTTGAAAGCAATTCAGGTCTACCATCTATTAATGCTACGTTGTGTTCAAAATGTGCAGAAACTTTATTGTCGTAGGTGGTCACTGTCCAGCCATCATTTAACTGTTTTAGTTTTTTGCTTCCAAGATTAATCATAGGTTCAACAGCTATAACCATTCCATTAATGAATTTTTTTCCTGTTCCTCTTACTCCATAGTTTGGAATTTCTGGACCCTCATGCATATTTTTCCCAATGCCGTGACCTACCAGTTCCCTAACTACACTATATCCATTTTTTTCACAATGATTTTGAATTGAGTATCCAAGATCACCGACCCTGTTTCCCTCTTTAAAGTGTTCAATACCAATGTATAACGATTCTTTGGTTGTTTTTAAAAGGGCCTCTATTTCATTACTAATTTCTCCAACAGGAAAGGTATATGCATGGTCGCCGTAAAATCCATTTTTGTACACACCGCAATCTATAGATATCACGTCTCCTTCTTTGAGAGTATTTTTATTGGGTATTCCGTGTACAACTTGCGCATTAGGACTTGCACACAAAGTATTTGGAAAATCATATAAACCTAAAAATCCAGGCTCTGCATTGTTATCTCTAATATATTCTTCAGCTTTTTTATCTAATTCAAGTGAAGAAATCCCGGGTTTGATCTCTTTTGCTAACATGCCAAGAGTTTTCGAGACAAGAAGTGAACTTTCTCTAATCAATTCAATTTCATCTCTAGATTTTAATATTATTTCACTCATTTATAATATGCATGTTTGTATGCCTTTCCAGTGAGAATATCTAAAATATCTTCTTCAATACTTTTAATTGGAAACTCAACAATTCTATTAATTTCATTTCCATTGTCATAAAAAATTATCGTTGGAATATTAATTAATTGATAATCTTTTTCAATAAAATTTGGTGTTATTTTATCCTCGTCTACTGCAATGATTCTCATTTTTGTAGTATCATAATATATAGATTCTAAAATCTTAATAAATCCTGGTATTTCTCTCTCGCTGTCTTCACACCATGTGCCCATAATTAAAACTATATCTCTTTTTTTAATTAAGGGTTTTATTTTTGTAAGTATATCAGAATTGGGATTATAGTTTCTTGACCAATCTTTTGTATATTCTTTAAGCTGATCAATAGTTACTTCACCTAAAAGAATTTCATTTCCTTCTAGATCCTTTCCTTTCAGACTGTCAGGAATTTTAATTTTTTTATCGTAAACGCTCTTTTTTTGAGTGAGATTCGAATTACAACTTGATTGTGTGAGTGTTAGAAAAACAATTAAAAATAATTTAAATTTCATTTTTTAAAATTAATAAAAGTCAATTTGATAATAATGATTTTTGATCCATTTCATTTGGTTTTTCAATTCCCATGATTTCCAAGATAGTAGGTGCAACATTTGCTAGGACTCCACTAATTATTTTTCTTTTTTCTTTTTCAACTAAAATTATTGGAACAGGATTAGTTGTGTGAGCCGTATTAGGTGTCCCATCTGAATTTTTCATTTTTTCACAATTTCCATGATCGGCAATAATAACTATTGAATACTCTTTTTTCATACCTTCTGAAACTATTTTATTAGTGCAATTGTCAACAGTTTCACAAGCTTTAATTGCGGCATTGAAGTCACCTGTATGTCCAACCATATCAGGATTTGCAAAGTTTACGCATATGAAATCAAATTTATTTTTTAAAATAGAGTTAACAACTGCATCCCTAACCTCTAAAGCGCTCATTTCAGGTTTTAAGTCATATGTGGCAACTGGAGGTGATTGGCACAATATTCGTTTTTCATTTTTAAAAGGATTTTCTCTCCCACCGTTAAAAAAATATGTTACATGGGGGTATTTTTCTGTTTCAGCTACTCTAAGTTGTTTGCTCCCGTTTTTTGAAATCACTTCTCCAAGAGTATTTATAAGATTTTCTTTTTCAAACAGTATTTTAACACCTTTTAAGTTGTCATCATAGTTAGTCATAGTTAAATAATAAAGATTAAGCGACTTTGATCCATCGTAAGAAAAATTCTTCTGCGACAACATTCTTGTAATTTGCCTCATTCTATCAGATCTAAAATTGAATGAAATAACAACGTCTCCTTCTTCAATCAAATAACTTTCTTCTCCTATGGACAAAGGTTCTAAAAACTCATCTGTGAGGTTTTTGTTATATGATAATTCAATTTCTTTTTTGAAGTCATTTGTTTTTTTCCCAACACCATTAACAAGCAATTTATAAGCTTTTCTTGTCCTGTCAAAATTTAAATCTCTATCCATTGAATAGTAACGACCAATGATTGAGACTATTTTTCCTGTTGTCTTTTTTAAAAAACTTTCTAGTTTTTTTACATATTTGATTCCTGATTTCGGATCAACATCTCTTCCATCTGTAAATAGGTGTAAATAAACTTTTTTGCAAGAACTTTCACTAAGAATTAATAATAATTCTTCTAAGTGACTAATATGTGAGTGAACACCTCCATCTGACAACAAACCCATTAAATGAATTGATTTATTTTTTTTCTTGGAATAATCAATAGCATTAAGAATGAGCTTATTTTTTCTAAATGATTTATCAGAAATTGAATTATCTATTTTTAATAAATCTTGATACACTATTCTTCCTGCTGATATATTTAAGTGTCCAACCTCGCTATTTCCCATTTGGTTACCCGGGAGGCCGACATGATTTCCATTAGTGATTAATTCTGCACTAGAATATTTATCTAGAAGTTTATCTATAAAAGGTGTTTTTGCATTTGCTATTGCCGATTCATTTTGATTTGAGGATTTACCCCAACCATCCAAAATCAATAGAATTACTTTTTTTGCAAGCAATATTTTACTTTTAAACAAATATAGCAATTCAAGGTTTAATTGTTTCTTTTAAATAACTAGACTATATTTAGTATAAAAGATAGGTAATTAAAGGAATTGTATACAAGTCAACTGGAAATAGCTACCTTGTAAAAAGTGTAGTAGAGAATAAAATTTACGAATGCATAGCAAGGGGTAAATTACGTTTACTTAATATAAAGCATACCAATCCAATTTCTGTTGGCGATTATGTAGAATTTACAAAAACCAAAGAGGAAGATAAAGGAGAGGTTATGAAAATTTTTCCTCGAAAAAATTATATAATAAGAAGATCAGTAAATCTTTCAAAAGAAACTCACATTCTGGCAAGTAATTTAGATCAAGCAATTTTAGTAATTACTCTGAAAAGGCCTAGAACCTATTATGAGTTTATTGATCGTTTTTTAATTACCTCCAATGCTTATCAAATCCCTACTATAATTGTCTTTAGTAAATCTGATACATATCTTAAGGAAGAACTTAAAGATATTGAAATGGTAAAAAAAATTTACACTAATTTAAAAATTGACTGTCTTTTGATTTCTTGTCACAAAAAAAAGGATATTTCAAAAATCTTGGATTTAATAAAAAATAAGACTACACTTTTTTCAGGTAATAGTGGTGTTGGAAAATCAACTTTGATTAATTATTTAAACCCAAAACTAAATCTCAAAACACAATCTGTTTCTAAATCAACCAATAAAGGTCAACATACCACAACATTCGCTCAAATGTATGATATAGGCAAAAATACTCGCGTAATTGATTCCCCAGGTATTAAAGGATTTGGATTAGTTGATATGAAAAAAGGTGAAATTTATCGTTATTTTCCTGAATTGCTTGAAGCTAGCAAAAAATGTAGATTTAAAAATTGTATTCATGTTGATGAACCTGAATGTGAGGTAAAAAAAAGATTGGTAACTGGTGAAATTTCAAATTATAGGTATGAAAGCTATATTAATTTAATTCACGATAAAAAAACAATTAGATAACTAATGAGGGCAGTAATACAGAGAGTTTCATATGGATCTGTAACGGTAGAAGATAAAAAAATTGGTGAAATAAATAATGGTTTGGTTGTCCTATTGGGTGTTGATATTAATGATAATGAAGAAGATATTTCATGGTTAGCTAACAAAATAATTAATTTGAGAATTTTTGGTGATGAAAAAAAATTAATGAATAATTCTTTAATTAATGTAAATGGTGATTTGATGATAATAAGTCAATTTACATTATTTGCTAAAACGAAAAAAGGAAACAGACCATCCTACATAAATGCAGCTAAGTCTTCAAAAGCTATTGACTATTACAATTCTTTTTGCGATGAGATAGAATCTATATTATGTAAAAAAGTCATAAGGGGTATTTTTGGTGCAGATATGACTTTAAATATTGTGAACGAGGGTCCAGTTACAATTCATATGGATTCTAAAAATAAAGATTAATTATAATATTTCAACTTCAGGTTGTAAGTTTATTTTAAAAGTAGAATAAACCGCAGAAGTTATTTTATTAGCTAGAGATAATACTTCTTTTCCAGTGGCTCCCCCCAAATTTACCAAGACCAATGCTTGATTTTTATAAACACCTACATTTCCAATTGATTTCCCTTTGTATTTTAGAAACTCAATCAGCCAAGCTGCTGACACTTTGTATTGATTTTTTTGTACTTTAAATGCAGAAATAGATGGAAACTTTTTTTTAAGCTCAATATATTTTGATTCGTTAATCACTGGGTTTTTAAAAAAACTACCACAATTCCCCAAAAGCTTTGTATCTGGTAATTTACTTTTTCTAATTTTAATTACCGTATTAGAAATCGATTCTAAGTTTAATTCCCTATTACCAATTTCCTCTTTTACAGGCCCGTATGAGATATTGTATTTATGTTTTTCTTTTGTTAGTCTTATTTTAATGGATGTAATTATATAATTATTTTTATCGATAGTTTTAAAACGTGATGTCCTATAACCAAATAAGCAGCTTTTTTCATCAAATTCTTTTTCTGTTTGGTCCTTAATATTTACAGTGTTACAACTTATAAAAACATCTTTCAATTCAACTCCATAGGCTCCAATGTTCTGTATTGGAGCAGCACCCACAAGACCTGGAATTAGAGATAAATTTTCAATGCCTCCAAAACCATTATTTACTGACCATTGCACAAAATCATGCCAATTCTCACCAGCCATTACATTTATAACAACGTTGTTTTTATTTTCTTCAATTATGTCTATTCCTTTTAAATCAATTTTTAAACACAGTCCATCTAAAAACTTTGTAAATAAAATATTGCTGCCTCCACCAAGTACAGTTATTTTTTTTCTTTTATTTTCTAATAAAACATTTCTTAAATCTTTTAAACTTTTAACAATATAAAAGAATTCTGAAGCTACATCTAAACCGAAAGTATTTAATTTTTCAAGAGAATAATTGTGTTTAATATCCAAGTCAGAATTTCTATTCAACATTTCCCGTAATCTTTAGGGATATTGTTGGAGAGTTAATGGCATTAGATAAAACAGTTATTGTTTTCCTTATTGGTCCAACTCTGTTAGTATCATATTTTACTTGGATTTCATCATCTTGACCAGGATCAATTGGTGAAGAAGGTTTTTTTGGAATGGTACATCCACAAGATGAATATACTTTATTGATAATTAATGGTTCTGACCCAATATTGGTAAATTTAAAAATCCTTACACCATTATCACCCTTTGATATTTGGCCATAATTAATTTCAAGAGATTGAAACTCTATTTTTGGCCCAACTTCTTGAGAAAAGATAAAACCGCTTGTTGTAGCAATAAAAAGAAACAATAAATTTTTCATAACCTTAATTTACATCAGCAAGATACAAATTTTGATATTTTTATCAGATAGTAGAATTGAGTGTTATTTTTTTTTTAATTAAACTAAAAGTACTTTTGTAACAAATTATTTAGAGAACTATAATTTCATGCCTTTATCCACAAAGTTTGATCCATCTGAAATTGAAGAAAAATGGTATAATTATTGGCTAGAAAAAAAATTTTTTCAGTCAAAACCTAATTCAAAGAAACCATACACTATTGTTATTCCTCCTCCAAATGTAACAGGAGTTTTACATATGGGACATATGCTTAATAATACCATTCAAGATATATTAATAAGGAGAGCTAGGATGAGTGGTATGAATTCCTGCTGGGTTCCTGGTACAGATCATGCATCAATAGCAACCGAGGCGAAGGTGGTTTCTTATTTAAAAGAAAAGGGTATTGAAAAAAAATCTCTTTCAAGAGATGAATTTTTAAAACATGCTTGGGATTGGACTGATAAATATGGAGGTATAATTTTAAAGCAATTAAAAAAAATAGGGTGTTCATGCGATTGGGATAGAACCAAATTCACTTTAGATGACGATTTATACAAAGCTGTAATAAAAGTTTTCATCAAACTTTACGAAAAGAAATTAATTTACAGAGAAAACAAAATGGTCAATTGGGACCCTAAAGCTGAGACGACTTTGTCAGATGAGGAGGTAATTTATGAAGAAAAACAAGGTTTGTTGTTCTATATTTCATATAAAATTGAAGATAGCAATAATCAAATATCAATTGCTACAACTAGGCCGGAAACAATTTTTGGAGATACAGCAGTTTGTGTTAATCCCACTGATGAAAGATATAAAAACCTCATCGGTAAAAAAGTTGTTGTGCCAATTTCAAACAGATTGATACCTATTATTGAAGATGAATACGTTGATTCAACATTTGGTACAGGCGCCTTAAAAATAACACCCGCCCATGACTTAAATGATAATCTTATTGGCAAAAAACATAAACTAAAAAGTATCAACATTTTTAATTCAAATGGAACTTTAAATGAAAACAGCTTGCATTATCAAGGGATGGATAGATTTGATGTTAGAAAAAAAATTCATAAGGAATTAAAAGAAAAAGGTTTTTTAATAAAAGTCGAAAATTATAATCACAATGTTGGGGTTTCGGAAAGAACAAAAGTTGTAATAGAACCAAGAATTTCTAAGCAGTGGTTTTTAAAGATGAATGATATTTCTAAACCGGCATTAGATGCAGTTTTTAAAACAAAAAAAGTAAAGTTACATCCAAAAAAATTTCAAAATACATATAAGCATTGGCTTAAAAACATTAGAGATTGGAATATTTCTAGACAGTTATGGTGGGGTCATAGAATACCCGTTTTCTACTATGGAAAAGGGGAAGAAGATTTTGTTGTTGCAGAAAATATTGAGATGGCTCTTGGTAAAATCAAAAAAATCAGTGGCTTTGAAAATATTGACTCTAATCAAGTTACACAAGATCAAGATGTATTAGACACATGGTTTTCATCTTGGTTATGGCCAATATCTGTTTTTAATGGACTTTGTGAACCTAAAAATTCAGAGTTTAAATATTATTATCCCACTCAAGATCTTGTAACTGGTCCTGATATAATATTCTTTTGGGTAATTAGAATGATAATTTCAGGCTATGAATTTACTGGGAGGGAACCATTTAAAAATATTTATTTTACTGGTTTGGTAAGGGATAAAAAAAGACAAAAAATGTCAAAGCAGTTAGGTAATTCACCTGACCCTTTAAAATTAATAAAAAATTATGGTGCTGACGCCGTAAGAGTAGGACTTATGCTTAGTTCCTCAGCGGGTAATGATTTATTATTCGATGAATCACTTTGCAAGCAAGGTAAAAACTTCGCAAATAAAATTTGGAATTCGTATAGGCTAATTTCTTCATGGGAAGTAGACGATAAGGATCAAAATATTGAGAAAAACTCAAAGATTATAAGTTGGTATGAAAATAATCTTTACTATGCAATAAATCAAGTTAATAAAAACTTTGATAATTTCAGAATTTCAGATTCATTAATGCTCATTTATAAACTAATATGGGATGATTTTTGTTCATGGTTTTTAGAAACAATTAAACCAGACTTCGGTAAGCCTATTAGTAGGCAATCCTTGTGTAAAATAAAAAAATTATTTTCAATTAATCTTGAGCTACTCCACCCTTTCATGCCATTTATTACTGAAGAATTGTGGCAAAAAATCAAAGACGAAAAAGAAGAATCTATAATGATAACAAGTTGGCCTATTGAAAAAAAGTTTGACCCCAAAATTTTAAAGGATTTTGATCGAGCAAAAAAAATTATTTCAGAAATTCGAAAATTTAGAAAAGAAAAACTTATTAAAGGAACCAAATTGTTAAGTTTAAAATTTATTGGTAATGAAGAAAAGTTGCCATTTTCTGAAGTTTTGAAAAAATTAGGAAATTTAGAAAGTATAAAATCTAAGAATTCAGAAAAAGATGTTTCAGACTATACTTTTATTGTAGAAGATATGGAATTTGCGATTCCAGTAAATTTTGACTTAGATTCAAAGTTAGAACGGGAAAAACTTGAAAATGAGTTGTCTTACATTGAAGGATTTTTAAAATCAGTAAGAAAAAAATTGAAAAATAAAAAATTTACGAATAATGCTCCCAAAAAAGTAATTGAAAATGAATTAAAAAAGGAATTTGACGCTATCAAAAAAATTGAAATTCTAAAAAAGAATATTTCATCAAGATAATCTAAACTATCTTGCTAATCCCACCTTTTACCATTTGATTCATACTCACATTCACTTTAGTTTTTAATGGCAAAAAAATATCTAATCTTGACCCAAATTTGATAAACCCTGATTCTCTACCTTGTTTAATTTTCATTCCTTCAGATGCATAATTTACTATTCTTCTAGCCAAAGCACCAGCTATTTGCCTGTAAAGAATATTTCCAAAAAATTTATTTTTAATTACTACAGTGGTTCTTTCATTTAATTCTGATGATTTTGGGTGCCATGCAAACAAATATTTACCTGGATGGTATTTGCTAAAAATAATTTCACCACCGACTGGGTACCTTGTAACATGTACATTGAATGGAGACATAAAGATTGAAATCTGTAGTCGTTTTTCTTTATAAAATTCTTTTTCAAAAACCTCTTTAATTATTACTATTTTTCCATCTGCAGGAGCTAGTATTGATTTATCGTTAGGCTCAATTTTTCTTTTTGGATTTCGAAAAAATTGAAGGATTAGAACAAAAAATATGAAACACAGTAATTTCAAGAAAAATTTCAGCTCAACGTTATTTATTGAATATTCTAAATAAATGATTAAGCCAGTTGTTATTAGTAGCGAAATAATTATTATTTGATACCCTTCTTTGTGGAACATATCTATATTAATTTTAGGAAAAGATAGTAATAAAGAGCTGAATAAATAACACTATCCATTCTATCGTATGCCCCACCATGACCAGGAATTAAATTTCCACTATCCTTTATTTTTGCTCTTCTTTTATACAATGATTGCAGAAGATCACCAATTAACGATAAAATTGGTATTATTGATCCTAAAACTATCCAATAATTTTTAAATAGATTAAAATAATACTCCACAAAATATATAAAAGTCAATGATGCAAAAAATCCTCCAAAAAATCCCTCCCAAGTTTTATTTGGGGAAATTTCCTCTAGAATTTTATTCTTACCAAATTTAGAACCTATTAAATAAGCAAAAATATTATTTACCCATGTTGAAGAAAAAAATATAAATAAATATAAAGGACTAAAATCGGTTCCGTGTTCATGAATTTGAACCATAAAAAAGAAAGAAGTAGTTATGTATAATAATGAAAAGGAAAAAATAATTTTTGAATATTTAAAATTCCTTTTGAAAAAAAGTAAAATTGTACAATAGATACTAGAAATTAAAGAAACAATGCAGGTAGTTATTATTAAATAATCATTTATGATTAAATCTCTAGGAGTCCAAATAAAAAATAAAACGAGTAATAAAAAAAAATAATTTTTGAAGTTGATTAGATTAAAATATTCTTTAAGCACTATAGTCGAAAAAATTGTAATTAATACTTTAAAAGAAAATTTAGAATAGAAAACGGATATTGTTATTAATAAAGCGTACAATAGTCCAGATAAAAAACGAGTCCAAAAATTTTTCATTTATTGACATCCCTTAAGAGCAAATATAACTCTTTTGATGTTCTTTTATAGGACATGAAATTTGAATTTTTTTCTGGATTTGTAGGATGAATATTTGTGATATTTGATGGGATGTGTTCACCATATTTATTTTTAATCGCAGTCATAGCTTCACTTACATCATCTTTAAAGTCCGAAGTTTTAGCTATTATAATTAAAATTTCTGGCAATTGGTTTAGTTTTTTATCCAAAATTTGATGATTGGAAACCATAATGGAACCTTGATTAGATATTAAAAATTCGCAGTTTATTACCAAGGCCTTTGGGTTTAGGATGTCATTATCAATTTGAAAATAATCGATAACAGAATTTTCGTTAGATAAAAGCTCAGAAGTAGAGATTTTATTTTCAATTAGAATATTTTGAAAATTCACTCTTAATTCGTCTTCATTTTCACAATAAAGAAACTTACCTCCATTAAGGGTAAACCTTTTTACAAATGAAATTTCGATAGGTTCTCTTTTTTCTGGTAGGTATTTACTTTTTTTAGATTTTTTTTTCCAAAAAAGTTTACCTAAAAAACTCACTATAAACTATTTTTTATTGGGAGTAATAACAGGTTCTTTCTTTTCTGCAAAGGGTCTATTACCCAGGATTCTTATAAGATCATCCTTAAAAATCACTTCTTTATCTAACAATCTGGTTGCCAACTTATTCAATTTACCTTTATGGGATTTAATTATTTTACATGCTCTAATAAACTGCTTTTCTACAATTTTTGAAATTTCTTTATCAATTGTTTGGGCTGTTTCCTCTGAATAAGGTTTTGAAAAATTGTAATCACTTTGTCCACTAGAATCATAGTAAGTTATATTTCCAATTTGATCATTTAATCCATAAACTGTAACCATAGCTTTAGCTTGTTGCGTTACTTTCTCAAGATCACTTAAAGCACCAGTAGAAATTTTATTAAAGATTATTTTCTCCGCGGCTCTTCCACCTAGAGTTGCACACATCTCATCTAGCATTTGTTCAGTTCTAACTATCATTCTTTCCTCTGGTAAATACCAAGCAGCACCTAAAGATCTACCCCTTGGGACTATTGTAACTTTGACTAATGGTGCAGCAAATTCTAACAGCCAGCTTACTAAAGCATGACCTGCCTCATGAAATGCAATTGTTTTTTTCTCTTCTTGAGAAATAATTTTATTCTTTTTTTCAAGCCCTCCAACAATTCTATCTACTGCATCCAAAAAATCTTGTTTTCCAACATTCTTTCCATTTTTTCTAGCAGCAATAAGAGCGGCTTCATTGCAGACGTTTGCGATATCAGCTCCTGAAAAACCTGGTGTTTGTTTAGCAAGAAAATCGACATCTAATGTTTTAGTCTTTTTAAGTGGTTTTAGATGAACCTGAAAGATTTCTTTTCTTTCTCTGAGGTCAGGTAAATCTACATAAATTTGCCTGTCAAACCTTCCCGCTCTCATCAAAGCCTTATCTAAAACATCAGCTCTATTGGTCGCCGCTAAAACAATTACATTGGTATTTGTTCCAAAACCGTCCATCTCAGTTAAAAGTTGGTTGAGGGTATTTTCCCTTTCATCGTTCGAACCTGTAAAATTATTTTTCCCTCTTGCCCTTCCAATTGCATCTATTTCGTCTATAAATACTATTGAAGGTGATTTATCTTTAGCTTGTTTGAATAAATCCCTAACTCTTGAGGCCCCAACACCTACAAACATTTCAACAAAATCAGAACCTGACAAGGAAAAAAATGGAACTTTAGCCTCTCCAGCTACAGCTTTTGCTAATAATGTTTTTCCAGTACCCGGTTGTCCAACTAAAAGGGCCCCTTTAGGAATTTTACCTCCAAGAATCGTATATTTTTTTGGGTTTTTTAGAAAATCTACAATTTCTTGCACCTCTTCTTTTGCACCTTCAAGTCCAGCAACATCTTTGAAAGTAGTTTTTATATCTTTTTTTTCGTCAAATAACTTAGCTTTTGATTTTCCAATGTTAAAAATTTGTCCCCCAGCTCCCCCTCCAGCGTTACCAGACATTCTTCTCATAATAAAAATCCAAACACCAATAATTATAATAATAGGAAGGAAACTTAATATTATATCAAAAAATTTATTTTCAACCGTAATGAATTCATATTGGAAATCTAAATTTTTTGATTTTGCTTTTTCAAGTTTTTCTTGAAAAAGTTTCAAATCACCGAATTCAAAAGAATAATGAGGACCACTTTCATTAATTTGCCCTAAAAAATTTTTTTTCGATGCTATTCTATGTTCATTTCTTTCCAATGCCTCCCGTTTAAGATAAATTCTTGCGATTTTTTCATTTTGAATAAGAACTTTTTCTATATCGCCATTTAGAAGAAATTTTTCAAAATCAGATGTATTAGTCTTATTGGAAGTTTGAATACTACCTTCTCCAAAAAAACTTATGCTTAAGAGGATAACTATAATTGTACCATATATCCAGTATGGGTTGAGTTTTGGGGTTTTATTTATTTTTTTAGGCATATTAATTATTTTTAATTGGAATCATATTGGTTTTACAGTCCCCCCATAATTCTTCTATTCTGTATAAATCCCTTACTTGCTTTTGAAAAATATGCACAACTACATTAATATAGTCTAACAGTACCCATTCTGCATTTTCTTCACCTTCTGTATGAGATGGTTTTTCCTTTAAACTTTTACTAACCTTTTTCTTAACAGACTCTAATATTGCTGAAACATGTGTGTTAGAACTTCCTGAACAAATAACGTAAAAGTCACAAATTCTATTTTCAATTTTTCTTAAATCAAGCATTTCTATATCTTGCCCTTTAACATCTGAAATACCAACAACAATTTTCTCAATTAAGTTATTCATTCCATCAGTTGCTTTTGCCATTAAAATTTATTTACAAAAATATTATATTAGTTAATACAAATACAAATTTGTGATCTCTTATAAAATTATCAAAATTAATGCCATTGACTCTTCAAATAATGAAATAAAAAGATTATATCATAAGAAATTACATACAAATGGATTAGTTGTATGGGCAAAAAGTCAAACTGAAGGAAGGGGTCAAGGCAGCAAAAAATGGCTTTCTAAACCCAACAAAAACCTTACATTTTCAGTTTTTTTAAGTAGTGAATACATATCTTTTTCATCACACTTATGTTTAAACTTAATTACATCTTTATCTGTAAAAAAAGTTTTGAACTGTCATGGAATCAATAAGATATTTATTAAATGGCCAAACGACATTTTGTCAGTTAACAAAAAAATATCAGGAATATTGATTGAAAATTTGTATAAAGGGGAAAAATTAATGGGCTCAATTGTAGGTGTTGGAATTAATGTTAATCAGATTACTTTTCCAAAAAATTTCAATGCAAGCTCAATGAAAATAATTATAAAAAATGATTATAGTTTAAAAAAAGTACTCCATGATTTTTTAAATATTTTCAGTTATAATTTATTTTACTACAAGGATTTGGATCTGCTAAAAAGGGACTTTAATAAAAGCCTGTTTCGAAAAAACGAATTAATTGAATATGAGATTAATGGAAATATAAAAAAGGGAAAAATAGTTGGGCTTAATGATTATGAAAGATTTCAAATCATAAGCTTAGGTGGAGTAAACGAGACTCCAAAAATCAGTGATGTAAAAATTATATACTAAACTTTCCAATTGGTAGGACTTTTTTTCCAGCTGTTTACTTTATCAAGATCTTCTTGTGAAAAATCCATATGCTTTTTTGAACATTTAATAAGTGTCGAAAAATTACTTAGGGAGTAAAATTTTTGATTTGCTTTTTCAAAGTTACTTTTGGCAACTTCTAGACCGTAGGAGAAAATTGCGAAAACACCCAATACTTCAATACCATTTTTTTGAAGTGCTTCTACGGCTTTTAAAGAACTTTTTCCAGTACTAATAAGATCTTCAATAACAACTACAGGAACTTTTTCTAAAACTATACCCTCAATTTGTTTACCAGCACCGTGTCCTTTTGGTTCTGGACGAACATAGATAAAGGGTTTTTTTAAATTTTCTGCAATAAGCATACCTATTGCAATGGATCCTGTTGCAACACCAGCTACGTAAAAATCTTTTTGGAAGTTGGATTTTATGAATTTTGAAATTTCATTTGAAATGAATTTTCTTATTTTGGGATATGAAAGAACTAACCTGTTATCACAATATATTGGAGATTTTATTCCACTTGACCAAATAAAAGGCTTTTCAATATTTAATTTTATTGCATTAACTTGTAAAAGTAATTCGGCTGTTTGAATTGCCAATTTTTCATTGATAATCATACGCAAATGTATAAAGTATTTTTTAATCAAAAACCCATAGTATTAACAACGGATATAATACTCCCTATAGATGATTCACCTTTTTTTTACGTAAAATTCACGAATAAAAAATTTATTGTACAAGTATTAAAATCAAAAAAAGTAAAAATGCTTTATTTATATCATTCCAAAGAGGACAAACTGTGGTATTATTTCTTAAATATGTTTAAACTAATTGAAGCTGCTGGAGGTTTGGTTAGAAATTTAGAAACAAACCATTTCTTATTTATATTTAGAAATAAAAAATGGGATTTACCTAAAGGTAGAATAAATAAAAATGAAGAGGTAAAGAATGCAGCAATTAGAGAGATAGAAGAGGAAACAGGGGTGGAAAATTTGTCAATAATAAAACCTTTAAATACCACCTATCATATATTTAAAAAGAATAGAAAGTATCGTTTAAAGAAGACTTTTTGGTATTTAATGGAGACGGATTATAGTGATGAACTCACTCCAGAAACAAATGAAGGAATTGAGAAGGCGATTTGGATTGATAAAAACTCAATTATTTCTCTAAAAAGTGAAATGTATAAGAATATAAGTTTAGTAATTTCAAATTATTTTGATTTGAATTAATAAAAAATTAGCTTTTTAATTTAAAAGGTAATAAATGGTCATATTGCCCACCATAATTTATAATATCCCTAACTAAAGTGCTACTAACATAAGAAAAATTTTGACCCGATATGAAATATACATATTTTACATTCGAAAAAGTCTCTTGCATATCCTTAGAATCTTTTTCAAACACAAAATCATTTATATTTCTTAGTCCACGAATTAAAAATTTTACATCTTTTGATTCACAGAAGTTTATTGTTAAATTTGAATAAGACTCTATTGAAATTTTTGAATTAGTTTCTAATGATTTTTCAATAAAACTTATCCTATCACTTAAACTGAACATGCATGACTTTGATGGGTTTTCTCCAACAGCAATAATTATTTCGTCAAAAATGTTTAATGCTTGGTCTAAAACATCTTTATGGCCAACTGTAAAAGGATCGAATGACCCAGGGAAAATAGCTTTTTTCATTTTAATCCTTCATTTATCATAGCTAAAATAATTTTTTTTAAGTTTTTATTTGCAGCTTTAAATTGTTGTGGTATTATGCTCTTTTCTGTCATTCCTGGAATTGTATTTGTTTCTAAAAAGTAAGGAATATTGTTTTTAAAAATGAATTCACTTCTTGTAATCCCCCTCAAATTTAATTTAGCATATAAATTCAATGCATCATTTTTAACTTTATTTTCAAATTCTATTGGCAGTATGGCAGGTGTTATTTCTTCGGACTCGCCCTCATATTTTGCTTTATAATCAAAAAAATCATTGTCACTTACAATTTCTGTTATTGGAAGAACTTCAACTTTTCCATTTAATTTATATACTCCCACAGTGACTTCTCTTCCTTTTAGATATGATTCTATAAGAACTTCATTGTCTTCTTTTAAGGCTTTTTCAATGGCGGAATTAAGCTCTCTCTGAAAGTACACCTTACTAATTCCAAAACTACTGCCTGATTGATTTGGTTTTACAAAACACGGAAATCCAATTGTATCTCCAATTTCTTTTTCATTAATATCTTGACCTTTCTTGATTAATTGACTTTTAGCAGTTTTTAAACCAATTTTTTTTGCCAGTTCTAAACATTTTTTTTTGTTGAATGTTAATTCTGCTATTGATGAATTGCATGTTGAGTGAGAAATACCTAAATCTTCTAACTTTTTTGTAATCTTTCCATCCTCTCCTGGACTACCATGAATTAAATTTATAATGTAATCGAATGAAATGCTAACATCATTTTTTAAAAATCGGAAGTTTTTTTTATTTAATAAAAAATTGTTTTCGAATTTATCAACTACAGTAAAATTATTTTTATTTACATCAATTTTAAAACATTCAAATTTTGAACCCTTAATCAAATTAAATATAAGATTCCCACTATTAAGAGAAATTTCTCTTTCAGAAGTGTATCCACCACAAGCTACTCCAATTACTTTCATCTTTAAATAATAATAAAGGTAATAATTGAATTGATGAATTCATTTGCTTTAATTAAATTATTATAGTTTTGAGAAATGAAATTGTTTAGGTTTATAATTAGCAGGGTTTTCTTCAAGAATATATTTTATATTATTTGTTTTACTTTAATTGTTGCCTTTACGATTTTTTTTGGACTTGGCTTTGTTACTCAACATAACAATTATGTTAAAGTTCCTAAATTATTTGGTCTCAACATCTCCAAAGCTACTGAAGCTGCTAAAAATAAATCTTTGAATATTATAATTCTAGATTCTGCAAAATTTAACTCGAATTACAAGCCTTTGACTGTTTTAGAACAATTTCCAAAACAAGATAGGGAAGTTAAAAAAGGGAGAAAAATTTATTTAACATTAAATCCAGTTGGATATAAAAAAATGAAAGTTCCAAATGTTATCCAGATTACACTCAGAAACGCTGAAACTCTATTAAGTGCTGTTGGATTTGAAGTTGGAGAATTAATTTATAAAGATAATATAGGTAAAGATATGGTTCTTGAGATACGTCATGAAGGAAAAAAAATTGAACCAGGTCACACCCTTCAACAAAGAAAAAAAATAGATTTGGTTTTAGGTAATGGAAAAAAGTAGAATTATCGAAGAAGAGAATTTATATGAACACTTCACTTTTGAGGCAGATGCAGGACAAAAACCACTGAGGGTAGATAAGTTTTTAATAAACAGGATTGAAAATTTATCAAGAAATAAAATTCAAATGGCAGCAAAATCGGGTTTTATTTTCGTTAATGAAATTTCTGTAAAACCTAATTACAAAATTAAACCAAAAGATATAGTTAAAGTAACATTACCTCATCCTCCTTTCGAAAATTTATTGAAATCTGAAAAAATACCCTTAAATGTTGTCTTTGAAGATGATCACCTCATAGTCATAAATAAAGAAGCAGGATTGGTTGTTCATCCAGGACATGGAAATTACTCAGGAACATTAGTAAATGCATTACTATATCATTTCAAAACCCTTCCTTTAAATTCAAACGAGAGACCTGGTCTCGTTCATCGTTTGGATAAGGATACAAGTGGTCTAATCTTAGTTGCTAAAAGTGATAAAGCAATGAAAAGTCTGGCTAATCAATTTTATAGAAAAACTATTGATAGAACTTATCAAGCGTTGGTTTGGGGTAATGTACAAAAAGATAATGGAACTATAAATGCTAATATATCAAGAGACTTAAAAAATAGATTAAGAATGTTTGCTTATCCTGAAAATGAGATAGGGAAAAATGCAATCACTCATTATAAAGTCATTGAAAGGTTTGGGTATGTTACTTTGCTAGAGTGTAATTTGGAAACAGGAAGGACACACCAAATCCGTGTTCATATGAAACATATTGGACATACATTATTTAATGACGAACGATACGGAGGAAATGCTATTTTAAAAGGAACAAAGTTTTCTAAATACAAACAGTTTGTTGACAATTGCTTTAAAATTCTGCCCAGGCAGGCACTCCATGCTAAAACAATCGGTTTTAATCACCCAATTAATGAAAAAAAAATGAAATTTACTTCAGATTTACCAGAAGATATTTCAGAAGTTTTAAAAAAATGGAGGATCTATTCGAAGCATAAAAATTTTCTTTAAAGAATCAAATTTTGAAGTTTGATTTCTAAAAAAAGCTATTAAATTTGAAATTAAAAGTAAATGATGAAAATCCTAATTTCACCTGCAAAGTCACTAAACTTAACATCTGAAATACCTCTTAATGAATTCACAAATCCAATTTTTCCTAAAGAAACGGTTGAAATTATTTCTAAACTTAAAAAAATATCTGTAAGTTCTTTAGGAAGTTTACTTGGTGTTTCAGAAAAATTAGCTCAGCTAAATTGGAATAGAAATCAAAATTTCAAACTTCCATCTAATTTAAACTCTGGTTCTAGTTTTAGACCATGTATTTATACTTTTGATGGTGATGTATATTCTGGTTTTGATGCTTATTCAATTTCAGCCCCAAATATAAAAACCATGCAAAATAATTTAAGAATACTTTCTGGATTGTATGGGATTTTAAAACCTCTTGATTTGATTCAACCTTATCGACTCGAAATGGGAACGAAAATCAAATTAGGAGGGTCAAACCACCTTCATGAATTTTGGATTGATTTGGTCACTGATTACCTTAATTCTGAACTATTGAGTGATGATATATTGCTGAATTTAGCAAGTAAAGAATATTTTAATGCTGTAGATTCAAATAAAATAAACGCTCAAATAATAAGTCCAATTTTTAAGGATTATAGCAATGGAAAACTAAAAATAATTTCTTTTTATGCAAAAAAGGCAAGGGGACTTATGGCTAGATATATTATCGATAATAATTCAAAGAATTTAAAACAAATACTTGGATTTAATTCAGCTGGATATGCTTTCAGTGAAAATGAAACCAAGAATTCTAGTCAGCCGGTTTTTATAAGGTAATCATCTAAATTTTTTTATAAATTTTCCTATATCCTCTATACTATTTTGTTCAATAAAATTTATAAAGGCTGATCCTATAATTGCACCTTTACTCCTTTCTACGACTTTTTCATAGGTCTCACGATTGCTTATACCAAATCCAACTATTGAAGGATTATTTAAATTCATATTTGAAATTTTATCAAAATATTTAAAACTGGTATCTTCTAAATTCTTCTTCGGTCCTGTTATTGAAGAGCTGCTAACCATATAAATAAAACCTTTTGAATTTTTATCTATCAATTTAATTCTTTCTTCAGATGTTTGAGGGGTTATTAAAAAAATATTAAATAAATTATTTTTAATAAAGAGATTTTTGTATTCTTCTATAAATATCTCAACAGGTAGGTCTGGGATAATTAATCCATCTATACCAATTTCTTTAGATTTCATACAGAATTTTTCAATTCCAAATTGAATGATCGGATTTAAATATCCCATAAGTATGACTGGAATTTTCACTTTTTTCCTTAAATCTTTTAATTGAGAAAAAAGTGTATGAATTGTCATACCATTTTCTATTGCTTTTTTTGAACTTTTCTGGATAGTTTCACCGTCTGCCAGGGGGTCTGAGAATGGAATCCCTACTTCAATTAAATCAACGTTATGTTTTTCTAGTTTCGATATAATTTTTTTTGTGTCATCCAATCTAGGAAAGCCAGCAGTAAAATAAACAGAAAGTATTTTTTTTTCTTCTTTTAATTTTTTCTGTATTCGATTCATTAAAGTTTAAAATATTTAATATAGGTTTCTAAATCCTTGTCACCTCTTCCAGAACAATTAAAAACAAGTATGTCATCTTTTTTGAAAGCTGTTGTATCCAATACAGAAAAGGCATGGGCAGTTTCAATGGCAGGTATAATTCCCTCTATCTGAGATAAAGCTAGGCCCCAATCCATCGCCTCACTATCATTAACCGAAACAAATTTTGCTCTTTTTGTCTCATACAAATGAGAATGAAGAGGACCTATCCCAGGATAATCTAAACCTGCTGAAATTGAATAAGGTTCAATTATCTGTCCGTCGTCGTTTTGCATAAGTAATGTTTTACTACCATGCATAATTCCAATTTTACCCAATTTAATTGTTGCTGCGCTTTCACCAGAATTAATTCCTTTGCCAGCTGCTTCAACTGCTATTATTTTCACTTTTTCATTATTCAAATAATGATAATACAAACCTGCCGCATTACTTCCACCACCAACACATGCAATAAGATAGTCTGGATAATCTCTACCTTCCTTTTCTAAAAGTTGTGTTTTGACTTCCTTGCTAATTACAGCTTGTAAACGAGTAACCATATCTGGATAAGGATGTGGACCTACTACAGAACCAATAATATAATGAGTATCTATAGGATTATTAATCCAATCTCTCATTGCTTCATTAGTTGCATCTTTGAGAGTTTTGCTTCCAGACTTTGCTTCTCTAACTTTTGCACCAAGCATTTTCATACGCGCTACATTTGGTGCTTGACGTTTAATATCAACCTCACCCATGTATATTACACAATCAATTCCCATTAATGCACATACTGTTGCTGTAGCAACTCCATGTTGTCCAGCTCCTGTTTCAGCAATAATCCTCTTTTTATTTAAGTTTTTGGCTAATAAAATTTGTCCAATAGTATTGTTTATTTTGTGAGCTCCAGTATGACAGAGGTCCTCTCTTTTTAAGTAAATTTTTGTATTGTATTTTTTAGAAAGTCTTTCAGCAAAGTATAGAGGAGTAGGTCTTCCTACGTATTCGGTTAATAATCTTTCAAAATCTTTTCTAAAGTTTTGTGAATTAATTATTTTAAGATAATTCCTTTTTAATTCATCTATGTTTGGATATAACATTTCAGGTATGTATGCTCCTCCAAAATTGCCATAAAAACCTTTTTTGTCAACTTTATATTTCATTATCTAAACTTCTTTTAAAAGATTTAATCAATTCTATATTTTTTTTTCCTGGATTTATTTCAAATTTGCTGTTAATATCAACGCCGAATAAAGGTAGGTCAAGATTTTTTATTTTTTTTATGGCATTTATACTTTCAATACCTATTCCTCCACTAAGAAAAAACTTTTTTTCGTAATTATAGTTTCTTAAAATTTCCCAGTCAAACGAAATACCATTTCCCCCAGGATATTTTCCTTTTGTGTCAAATAAAAAATAGTCACTACATAATTTATACTTTTCTAGAATATTAAAATTAAAATTTTCATCTATACTGAAAGTTTTAATAATTTCAACTCCTAAATTCTTTATTTTTTTACAAAATTCAGGAGATTCTTGGCCATGAAGCTGAATAGCCTCCAATTTATGGACATGAACCTTATCCTTAATTTTTTCAAAATCAGCATTTACAAAAACTCCTGTTTTTTTTATTTTGGTTTGTGAGAGATTAGGAGAGGAACCTGTAACAAGTCTTTTTGATTTTTCCCAAAAAATAAAACCCATATAATCAGGTTCTAATTTAGAAAGATCTAAAATATTTGATTCAAATTTTAATCCACAAATTTTAATTTTCATAAGTTAAATTTTTTAAAGTTTTTTTTAACTCTTTACCTGGATCACTGGATATCATAAATTTTTCTCCAATCAAAAATCCTTGATAACCAATTTTCTTTAATTTTTTTATAGAATTATCGTTATTTAATCCACTTTCTGAAATTTTTAAAAATTCATTGGGTATTTGATTGAAAAGTTTTTCACTTATTTTTAAATCAGTTCTAAAAGATTTAAGGTTTCGATTATTTACTCCGATAATATCGACGTTTTCAACTAACCCTTTTTTTAGTTCATCATTATTATGAACTTCTAAAAGAACCTCTAATTTCAAGTCTTTTGCTTTTTTTGATAAATTGACTATTTCATCTCTTGTAAGTATTGAAGATATAAGTAAAATAATATCAGCTCCATAGGCTTTAGACTCATAAATTTGATATTCATCTATTATAAAATCCTTTCTTAATATCGGCAAAGAAGATATAGATCTAGCTAAGACCAAATCTTCCAAACTCCCACCAAAATACTTTAAATTAGTTAATACTGATAATCCGCTTGCACCAAAAATTTGATAGTTTCTACAAACTTCATGAACAGATAATTTGTTGTTAATTTCATTTTTTGATGGAGAACGTCTTTTAAATTCGGCTATAATTCCAAAATTATCCTTTTTAATTGAATTACTCATTGAAATTGTATTTCTTTTAAAAAGAGACATTTTTTCATACTCCGATATAGGAATAATACTTTTTTTAAGTTTCAGTTCTTTCCTTATGTCAATTATAATGTTTTTTAAAATAGACATGTTTAAATTTTAACTAGTTTTTCAAAAGACTTGAGAGCTTTTTTATTATATAATGAATCCTCAGCTATTTTTATAGATTCATCAATATTTAATTTTTTAGATGTGGATATTGCCATCGCCGCGTTAGCACAAACAACATTATTTTGCTCTTCTGAACCATTTCCTTCTAATATGGATTTAAAAATGAAAGCGGATTCTTCTACACTATTTCCTCCACTGATTGAATCTTTTCTTACATTTTTGTATCCAAAATGATGAGGCTCAAAAATAAATTCTCCAGAATTTCGAATCAATTTTGTTGGACCAGTTAGAGAAATTTCGTCGTAGCCATCTAACGAATAAGTAATTGTATAGTTTTTATTTGTTTTTTGGAAAAAATAGCCATATAATCTTGCAGTTTCAAGATTATAAACACCAGTAAGCTGATTTTTAGGATTAACTGGATTTACTAGAGGTCCCAAAATATTAAAAAAAGTTTTAATCCCTAGATTTTTTCTAACAGGAGCAACATTTTTCATAGCTGGATGAAACAATGGAGCATGTAAAAAACATATTCCAGCTTTATCGATACAATTTTTTATGAAATTTTCATCATCCGAAAATTTAATTCCCAAAAATTCCAAAACATTACTAGAGCCACAATTAGAAGAAATTCCATAGTTGCCATGTTTTGCAACTTTAATTCCAGAACCAGCAGTAATGAAAGAGGACAAAGTTGAAATATTGAAAGTGTTTTTATCATCTCCTCCTGTACCGCACAAATCAATTGTATCGTAATCTGATAAATCTATCTTAACACACAAATTAAGTAAAGCATTTCTAAAACCATTTAACTCGTCTATAGATACTGTTCTCATCATAAAAATGGTTAAAAAAGAAGATACTAGAATATCATCATGTTTTCCTTCAGTTATTTCAATAAGAGATTTTTCCGCCTCTGATGCAGTCAAGTATTCTTTTGCGATTAATTTTTCTAAAATATTTTTCATACTAATCATTTATCCAATTTTGAAGAATTTTTTTCCCGTATTTCGTCAATATTGATTCGGGATGAAATTGAACCCCATATACTTTATAGTTTTTGTGCCTTAAAGACATTAGGTGACCTTTCTTATCGAATGATGTCGCCTTAAGACAAATTGGTAAGGGATGCTTAACAACCCATGAATGATATCTTCCTACCATTATGTTTGTTGGAATATCTAGAAATAATTTTTCGTGATCAATAATTTTAATGTTTGTTTCAACTCCATGATACACATTTTTTAAATTCTCAATTTCACCACTAAAAACTTCGCCTATTGCTTGCATCCCAAGACACACTCCCAAAATACTTTTAGTTTTATGATATTTCTTGATTACTTCATTTAATAAACCCGATTCTCTTGGGATTCCTGGACCAGGTGACAAAAGGATGTATTCATAACTATCTATTTCGTCTAAATTAAAGTAATCATTTCTTTTAACTTCAAGAGTACAATTTAAGTCCCTAAGTATATGAACTAGGTTGTAAGTGAAAGAATCGTAATTATCAACCACAAATATTTTTTTCATGTTATTTTCTCAGCCATTTCCAGAGCCTTCTCTAAAGCTCCTAATTTATTATATACTTCTTCCAACTCTTTTTTTGGAATCGATTTTGCTACAACACCTGCTCCCGCTTGGTAATGAATAATCTGATTTTTACTTAAAAAAGATCTAATAATAATGCAATGATTAAAATTTCCTTCAAAATCAAAAAATCCTAAAGCACCTCCATAAAAATTTCTTGAAATATTTTCATATTTATCAATAAGTTTTAAAGCCATGTGTTTTGGAGCACCTGACAAAGTACCCGCGGGAAATGTATCTGCAACCACCTGAAAATTATTAGTTAAAGGATTTAGTTTTCCTGTCACCTTTGATACAAGATGAATTACATGTGAAAAAAACTGTACTTGTCTGTTTTTTTCAACTGTAACCTCACTTCCGTTTCTACTTAAGTCATTTCTAGCCAGGTCTACAAGCATAACATGTTCACTATTTTCCTTAGGGTCCCTTTCCAACTTCTCTGCCAATTCTCTGTCTTTTGCGTCATTTCCTGTTCTTTTGAATGTTCCTGCTATTGGGTGTATTTCTGCTCTTCCATTTTCAATTATTATTTGTGCCTCTGGAGAACTACCAAAAATTTTAAAGCTCCCGTAATCAAAGAAAAAAAGATATGGAGATGGATTAATTGACCTTAATGCTCTATAAACATTAAATTCATCTCCATAAAACCTTTGAGAAAATCGTCTTGATAAAACTATCTGGAAAACATCTCCCCTAAAACAATGATTTTTTCCTTTTTTTACAAGATTAGTAAATTCTTTATCACTGAAATTTGAAATTTTTTCACCCTTTTTACTAAAATTATAATTTGTCGGTACATCTTTTTTTAAAAGTTTATCAATAATTTCTATATCGTTTTTATCATTGGTTGAATGACAAAAAATGTGCGCCTCATGATTAAATAAACTTACACTAATTATGTATTTATAAACAGCATAATATAATTCTGGTATTTCTAAATCGTCTTTGTTTTTGTCTAAATCTAAATCTTCAAAATGTGATACAGCTTCGTGTGCAATATATCCAAAAAGACCATTAGTTATGAAGTTGTATTTTTTGTGTTTGTAATCAAATTTTTTAGAAAAGTTTTTAATAATATTAGGGAGGCTTTCATTTTTTTTAATTTTTGTAGTAATCTTTTTTTGGCCTGGATATGTATAAGTTATTTTTCCATCTTTAACACTAATGGATGCAATAGCATCACAACATATGTAGGAAAAGTTTTTATTATTTACATCATAATCGCTGCTTTCAAGAAGTAAACTATTTGCAAACTTATCTCTAAGCTTCAAATAAATACTAACGGGAGTCAATTTATCCGAAAGTATTTTTTTATGATATGTTTTAAATTTTATTTTTTCCAAATCGTATTAAAATAAAAAAGCTTGTCGTGATGACAAGCCAAATGTTAATAATAGGAACTGTTTACACGAATCTATAAATCCATAAAAGTCCACCAATAATTATTAATAAAAATTTTCACTTGACAAATATATATTAAAAATTTATACAATTTAACTTTTTAATTAAAAGTTAATTGAGCTTCTATTTCTATATCATCGTATATTAACTTATCACCTAGATTTTGAAAAAAATTTCCTGATCTATACGTGACATTATGTTTTGTTCTATCAAAGATCAATTTAGCTTTTCCTTCATTATTTTGAATTGATATATTAAAACTTATAGGCTGAGTAATTCCTTTTATTATTATATCACCCTCTGCAAGATAATTTCCATCATTCATCAATACAGAGTTTTTTATTGTTAAAGAAGCTTCAGGATAATTATCAACCCAAAAAAAATCTTCGGATTTTAAATGTGACTCAAGATAATTTTTGGATTTTCCTGAAAGATCTTGACAATTTATAGACTTCATGTCAACGATGAACGTACCGCTAATAATCTTTTCTCCTTTCATGCTAATTTTTCCTTCTTTAAACTTTAATGAACCATAGTGAGTTTTTGTAGTTATTTCCTTTCCAGCCCATTTAATTGAACTATTCATTTTGTTAAGAATCATCTCTTGAGCAAAAACATTGTTAGAAAGAAATAGAATAAAGGATAATATGGAAGTTATATTTTTTAATTTCATTTTTATTTTTTTGTAAAAATAAAAAACTTGACTAAAGTATAAGAATTATTTTTTACATATGTTATTTTTGATTTATGATAAATCTTGAGTGCGAAGAGTGGTTAAAAAATATAGAATCAGACCAAAAGTCGATAATTTTGGATGTCAGGACAGTTGAGGAATTCGAAGAAAAGTCAATTCCTAAAGCCGTTTTAGCAAACATACTTGAACCTAATGAATTTATGAATGTAGTTGGAAAATTAGAAAAAAAATCTAAAATTTTTGTTTACTGCCGGTCAGGCATAAGGAGTCAAAAAGCATGTAACATACTTGACCAATTAGGATTCAAAGAAACGTACAACTTAAATGGTGGAATATTGGAATGGCAAAAGAGAAAAAATATTAACAAATGACTAAAAGTTTAAGAGTTTTACTTGAAAAATATGGTTTTGCGGTATGTTCACGACTAGCAGACTTCTTGGGTATGAAAGTAAAATCAGTTAGATTATTTTTTATATATGCTTCTTTTGCAACTGTTTTTGGTGGTTTCGTTATTTATTTGACACTTGCTTTTTGGTTAAAAATGAAAGATCTTTTATACGGTAAAAGGACTTCTGTTTTTGATTTATAAAAACCAAATAGGATTATAATTTGTATTTCGAGAATAATTTTTAATATTAGCCACTTCTAAGTTAAATCTATATATTATGTTCAAATCTAAACTTTTAATTTTTTCATCCTTTTTTATATTTTCAAAATCTTTATTCTCTCAACAAAAAGGTATTGATGAAATTATTAATGAAGCATTTTTGCCAGTATCTAGTTTTTGGGAAAATTTAGTTTTGCATGAGTTTTTTGGAACAGGAATACCAACTATAATTTTTTTATTAGTTGGTGGAGCAGCATTTTTCACATTCTATTTCGGATTTATAAATATTAGAGGATTTGGATTATCGATAAAAACAGTAATGGGAAAGTATGATAAGTTAGATCAAGAAAGGTCAAATAATGGCGAAGTAAGCCATTTTCAAGCTTTAGCAACTGCTGTTTCAGGTACCGTAGGAAACGGAAATATTGCTGGGGTTGCAATGGCTATTGCATTGGGAGGTCCTGGAGCAACATTCTGGATGATTCTTTGCGGTATTTTAGGAATGTCATCAAAATTTGTAGAATGTACCCTAGGTGTAAAATATCGTGAAATCGGTTCAGATGGAACAGTTTATGGTGGCCCTATGTATTATCTCAAAAAAGGATTGTCAGAGATAGGATATGGTAAGCTCGGAAAAGTTTTAGGAATAGTTTTTGCAATTTTATGTATTGGTGCATCTTTTGGTGGAGGTAATGCCGCTCAATCTAATCAAGCAGCAATGCAATTGGTCAACTCTTTTGGAATGACAGGAGGGAGTGCGAGAACAGTAATTGGATTAATAATGATGATTGTTGTAGGGGTGATTATAATTGGGGGGATAAAAAGAATTGCATCTGTAACTGAAAAAGTAGTTCCATTTATGGCTGGAATTTATGTTTTAGCTTGTTTATATATCATTTTCTCAAATTTCTCCTATATAGATGATGCGTTTGGATTAATTTTCAGTCAGGCATTTACTCCACCGGCTGCAGTTGGAGGTTTTATTGGGGTTCTTATTCAAGGTTTCAGAAGAGGTGCTTTTTCCAATGAAGCTGGAGCTGGTTCTGCTTCTATTGCACATTCAGCTGTTATTACTAGCTATCCAGCATCAGAAGGACTTGTGGCTCTATTAGAACCTTTTATAGATACGGTAGTTATCTGTACAATGACTGCACTTGTAATAATAATTTTTAACGGTGATAACACAATATTTACATATGGAAATACTGTTGGAGACGGAACAGCCGTAATGATTCAAGGACAACAATTAAGTGGAGCAGGAATAACTTCTGCTGCTTTCTCTGAGTATATTTCGTTCTCTGGTCCTTTCTTAACAATAGCTGTAGTACTTTTTGCCCTTTCAACTATGATTTCTTGGTCATATTATGGTTTACAATCATGGATGTATGTTTTCGGCAAAGGAAAATTAGCTGACCTCACTTATAAAATATTATTCCTTATATTTATTGTAATTGGAGCCGCAGGAGATATGTCTTCAGTCTGGGCTTTTTCTGATGCTATGATTTTAGCTTTAGTTTTTCCTAATATGATTGGTCTTTTTTTCCTTTATCCTAAGGTAAAACAAGAATTATCAATTTATATTGAAAAAATAAAAAATAAAACAAACTGAATTAAAATTTCATAGGTTATCATAAACAACTTATATTTGCAACTTAAATTTGAAACATGTTAATTATACCTATAAAAGAAGGTGAAAATATAGACAGGGCTTTAAAGCGCTTCAAAAGAAAATTTGATAAAACTGGTGCTATGCGTCAACTTAGAACAAGAAAACAGTTTATTAAACCGTCTGTAAAAAATAGGTCAAGGATACAAAAAGCACAACATGTTCAAAGATTAAAGGACGCACTTTTACAATAGACTATACATCCTTTTCTAATTAAATGTTTTAAAAGTTTACTATCTTAAAGATCGATTATGTCTTTAAATAGTTTTATTGAGTATTTGGTTAAAGAAAGGAACTATTCTAATAATACTATAATTGCGTACAAAAATGATTTGGACGTATTTCAAAACTTCTGTTTAAAAGAATTTAATCATAAAAATTTAAATACATCAAACTACAGTTATATAAGATCCTGGATTGTATACTTAGTTGAATCTGGTTTAAGCAATAGATCAATAAACAGAAAAGTATCTGTATTGAGGTCTTACTTTAATTTTTTATTGAAAATAGGTGAAATTGATAAAAGTCCTTTAAAAAACCACAAGCCTTTAAAAGAAGAAAAAAAAGTCCAAGTTCCATTTTCTGAAAAAGAAATTAACCTGTTGCTTGAAGGTGATTTTTTTAAAAAAGATTATGAGGGTACGATGATAAAAACATTGATTGAACTTTTTTATTCCACAGGATTAAGGCTTTCCGAAGTTACAAACCTTAAAAACATGTCAGTTGATTTAGTGAACAAAAAAATAAAGGTTTTGGGAAAACGCAACAAAGAAAGAATTATTCCTATAATTGAATCTTTAAAAAATCAACTATTGAAATTTCAAGAATTAAAAAAGCAAATAATCAATGGTCCTGAAAGTGAATTTTTTTTTGTAAACGAAAAGAACATTAAACTCAAAAATATTTATGTATATAAAGTTGTAAATAATTACTTAAATAAAGTATCAACAAAATCTAAAAGAAGTCCTCATATGCTTCGTCACAGCTTTGCTACTCATTTGCTAAACCATGGTGCTGATATTAATAGTGTTAAAGAATTACTTGGACACACATCTCTTGCCGCAACTCAAATATACACTCATACTAGTATGGAAAAAATAAAAACTATTTACAAAAAATCCCACCCTAGAAACTAAATTTATGAAAATAAAAAAGATAATTTTAATATCAATTTTAATTATTACGACAATTTGTTGTGATAATAAAATTAGTTTAAGTCTACCATCAGTTTTTTCTGACCAAATGATTTTACAACGTGAAACTGAGGTTTCTTTTTGGGGAAAATCTAGTCCAAAAGAAAACATAAAAATTACGGGTAGCTGGGGGAGTACTTCTTCAGTAATTGCTGACAATAATGGAAAATGGCAATTAAAACTATCTACTCCTTCAGCTGGAGGACCCTACGAGGTTGTGGTAAATGATTCTAAAAATTCAATTGTATATAAAGATGTTTTAATTGGGGAGGTTTGGCTTGCATCTGGTCAATCAAACATGCAATGGAAGTTAAACCAGTGTAAAGATTGCATTGATAATCAAGACGAAGAAATTGAAAATGCCAATTACAATGAGATAAGATTTTTCAACAATCCAATGGATCTCTCGGGAACAATTATTAGTTCTCAAAAGTGGAAAACTGTTAATCCAAAAGCTGCTTCCGAAATGGAAGATTCCTTTAGCACAGAAAATTATAGTGCAGTAGGTTATTTCTTTGCAAAAGAACTTTACAACGAATTAAATATTCCTATAGGTATAATAGGATCATACTGGGGAGGAACTAGGGTCGAGGCTTGGACAAGTCGTGAGAAACTTAATGAAATCACCTCCGTTAAACTTCCAATTGAAGAGATAAATGAAGTCGTTCGAATGGATCGCGAAGAGATGGAATTATTTTACAAAAATTACAACGATTCTGTAGCAAAAATAAATAAACAACTTTTTGGTTTTGAAACTTATGATTTACCTAAAATAACTCAAGAAAAAAGTATTGAGGAAAATTGGGAAAAACTTACACTCAATGATGAACATTTTTCCAAAGCTGATTTTGACGACACAAAATGGCAAAAATGGAATAAAAACTATGAGGTGTCCGGTTACGGTGACCTAAAATCAAGATTTGAAAATATTTATGACCCTAAAGATTTTTTATTAAACAATGGGGTCATTTGGCTTAGAACAGTGGTAAATATTGAAGATATTTCTTCCGACTATAAATTGATTTATAAAGAGGGTGCAGATGACACAGACCAAACTTTTTTTAATGGAAACCTTGTTGGAAACACATTTAGCTGGAGTAAAGAAAGAAATTATATAATAAAAAAATCACTGCTTATAAAAGGTAAAAACATATTGGCTATTAGACTATCTGATTTGGATGGACCTGGTGGCTTTAACGGGAAAATTTTATTAAGGAATAATTTAAAAGAAATTGAAATACCAATAGAGTCTTTTAAATACAAGCATCATGCTTTTTTACTTGATGGAAGACTCATTGTTCATAATTTGGAGAACCAAGAACTACTTGAAAAATCCGATTTTTTCAAAGAAAATATAGTTCGTGGATTTGCCACTGGTACTCCAAATGAATACTCAATCTTATTCGATAGGATATTATCAAACGTTACTCCATACACAATTAAAGGGACTATCTGGTATCAAGGTGAAGCTAATACTATAAATTACAATGAATACCAAACCCTATTTTCAGCAATGATTGATGATTGGCGTGAGACCTGGGGTTATGATTTTCCGTTTTATTTTGCTCAGCTAGCTCCTTTTCCATCAGAAGGCACTCTTGGAGTTCGAGAAGCACAGCGAAAGACCTTAGAGTCAACAGAAAATACCGGTATGGCTGTTTTAATGGACATAGGGGAGGAGGATGACATTCATCCTCACAACAAACAAGATGTAGGTAAAAGACTTGCTCTTTTAGCTCTTGACAAACAGTATGGTTTTAACTATGTATCCTCTGGCCCAAAATATAAAAGTCATCAAGCTAAGGGTATTTATCTTTATGTAGACTTTGATATTGTAGGATCTGGACTTGATTTTGTAGGAGGTGAAAATGGTTTTGAAATAGCTGGGAAGGATAATCGATTTTATCCAGCTACTGCAAAAATTATAAACAACAGAATTAGACTGTATTCCAAGGATGTAAAAAGACCTATAAATGTAAGATACGGTTGGAAAAACTGGACAGTTGGAACACTATTTAACAAAGAGGGATTACCAGCTTCATCATTTAGCTCGGATTTATAAATTCTAATAAAAAATATTTAAAAACAAAGTATTAGGGTTCAATATTGGAAACAAAAAAATAAATTATATTTGCGACTCTAAAGTGGGTTAATATTTCATTCGATGCTCATTAACTTACTATAAAAATTTATAGTATTTATGCAGGATTAATTTTTAACCTTTTTAGACAAAAAATAAGCCGATGTAGCTCAGCTGGCTAGAGCAGCTGATTTGTAATCAGCAGGTCGTGGGTTCGAGTCCCTCCATCGGCTCTTAATTAATTGGGGAGATACTCAAGCGGCCAACGAGGACAGACTGTAAATCTGTTGGTTTTACCTTCGCAGGTTCGAATCCTGCTCTCCCCACTCAGTTTGCGGGAGTAGCTCAGTTGGTAGAGCATTAGCCTTCCAAGCTAATTGTCGCCGGTTCGAACCCGGTCTCCCGCTCTTTTTATTTACTTCAATTTTTAATTAAATATTTACATAAGATGGATACTCTTGATATTATAGGCTGGGCAGCTGCAATTTTTGTTATAATTTCTTTTTTAATTAACAACATGTTATGGTTAAGAATAATTAATATGGTAGGTGCTTCTTTATGGTTAACTTATGGGATAATCGATACTTCATATTCAATAATATTTTTAAACGTTATAATTGTTTCAATACAATTTTTTAAAATATCATTAATTTTAAAAGATAAAAATCTTAATTTAAAATAATACAAATTTTTAATGCCGATGTAGCTCAGGGGTAGAGCGTTTCCTTGGTAAGGAAGAGGTCACGAGTTCAAATCTCGTCATTGGCTCAGCTGGATAAAAATTAACTAATTAGCTCTTTGTTTTTTTGGTTATATTTATATAAATAAACTTCAATCAAAATGAAAAAATTAATTTTATTATTTATTGTTTTAAGCTTAAGTGCCTGCAACAATATTGGAACAGCACCCCAAGCAGTGATGGAGGAAAAGACTAATGGAGAACCAGATGGACCTCACACTTCAGCTGAATGGAAAATATGGGCCCTAAGTACAGCCGCTCCCTCATTTATAGCAGCTAACTGTACTGTTATTGATTCTGATGGAAAAACTATTTTAAGGGAAGGTACCAATGGTTGGACTGCGATGGCAGGGAATCCTAGAGGAATGTCTGATCCTGAGAATGGGTGGAAAGATCCACACGAAGCAATGCCTATGGTTATGGATGCTCAAGCTATGAAATGGGCTATGGCCTTTATGTCTGGAACAAAACCTGAACTAGACTATGATGGATGGATGTATATGCTTCATGGAGACATGGGAGAAGATAACACCAAGCAATTGGTCTTTAAAAAAGAAGATGCTGCTGAGGGTCATTGGATTGAATCTGGAGCTCACTTAATGTTAATGCCCAAAGATCCTGCTTCTTTGAAGGGTCAAACCAGTGATTTTAACTCAGGTGGGCCATATATTATGTTCGAGGGGACTGGTTATGACCATATAATGATACCTGTTGAGGGCTACTATGATTACCAGGCTCAGAAATAATTTGAAAAAATAATTTTTTATTTATGTATTCTTTAGAAGATAAAGTCTTCTTTGAAGA